>JBBSUZ010000057.1:0-12984 GCA_038233965.1 Rhodothermales bacterium
CCCAGCCCCAAGCCCCAAGCCCCAAGCCCCAAGCCCCACGCCCCAAGCCCCACGCCCCCAGCCCCCATGCCTGACCTCGTCGTCGTCGCCGCCGTTGCGGACGCGCCCGGCACGCCCGGAGACCGCCTCATCGGGGACGGCCTCGACCTGCCGTGGCACCTCCCCGCGGACCTCAAGCGGTTCAAGGCGATGACGCTCGGGCACCCGCTCGTGATGGGCCGGCGGACGTTCGAGAGCCTGCTGCACCAGTTCGGCGGGCCGCTCCCCGGCCGCGAGACCGTCGTGCTGACGCGCCATCCGACCTCGGTCGACCACCCCGGCATCCACGTCCACTCGTCCGTCGCGACCGCCGCCGCCGCCTTTCCCGACGCGCCGACCGTGTTCATCGGCGGCGGCGCGTCCGTCTACGCCGACGTCCTCGGCAGCGGCCCGCGCCTCGCCGACCGCCTCGAGCTGACGTTCGTCGAGGGCGAGTTCGCCGGCGACACGTTCTTCCCACCGTACCGGCATCTGCTCGCCGAGAATGGCGGACCGTTCGAGCGGACGTTCCAGGAATGCCACCCGGCCGCGGACGGACGGCCCGCGTTTCGCTTCGAGACATTCACCCGCACACATCCCGACGCGCGTTAAAGGGTCAGGACATAGCCGCCGATCCTCACGGCCCGCCTCCCGTGTCCCGTGCCGCACGTCACCCGCCTCTTCGATTCCGTCAACCCGGCGCAGGGAGAGTTGAGCGGCAGCGTGCTCACGCTGCGCTCGTTCCGGATGCTGTGCATCCTCTCGGCGGTGCTGCTGCCGGTATTCGGGTGGCTCTACCACGCGTCCGGCAAGCCCCTCGTGGACCCGCTCGCGATCCGGTACACCCTCGCGGTGGCCGCGCTCGTGATGCTCGGGCTGAGCTACGTCAGCGCGTTCGTCCAGAGCAAAGCGTGCCAGTTGCACCAGAGCGGCGTCTACACGATGACGCTGTATTTCGGGTGGCTCGTGTATCGGAACAGTCTCTCGGCGGACTACGCGCTCGGTTTCCTCTTCGTGTTCGCCGGGCTCGCGCTCGCGCACAGCCTCGCCTACACCGAGCGCGGGCCGTTCGTGCGGTACCTGCTCGTCTCGACCGCGATCTCGATGCTGGTGGTCGCGCTCGTGCGCGATCCGGAGGTCTACCCGCCGCTGTTCGTGACCTGCGTCGGCGCGCTCGCGGGCACGCTGTACGTCTCGGTCGTGGCGCGGATGGAGACGTACCGGCAGCTGCGCGTCAGCAAGATGCAGCACACGGCCGCCGAGGCGCTCGCCGGTACAGGGAGCTGGATCATGGACGTCGAGCGGGCCACCACCACGTGGTCCGAGGGCGCGCGGCACCTGTTCGGCGTCCCGCCGGATGTCCCGCCCCCATCCATGCTCACCTTCGTCCACCCTGACGACCGTCCCGCATCCGACGCCGTGCTCGCCCGGCTGCTGGACACCGGCGGGACGGTCGAGGTGACGTACCGCGCCATCGCCGCGGACGGCGTCGGCCGCACGATCCGCTCGGTGTCGCGCGCCGACGTCGGCACCACCGGCCGCCCCGAGCGCCTCTACGGCGTGCTCCTCGACGTCACCGGGCAAGTCGAGCGCGAGGCCGCCCTCCGCGACGCCCGCGACCGCGCCCAGGACGCCGCCCGCGCCAAGTCCGACTTCCTGGCCAACATGAGCCACGAGATCCGGACCCCGCTCACGGCCATCATCGGCTTCGCGCAGATCCTCCGCGAGGAGACCGGCAACGACTACCACGACCTCGTCGGGCCGATCGAGTCCGGCGGCGTGCGTCTGCTCGAGACACTCAACTCGGTGCTCGACCTCGCCCGGATGGAGGCCGGCCATCACGACCTGACGCTCGCGCCGGTCGACGCCGCGGCCGAAGTCCACGCCGTCGTCGGCCTTCTCGGCGGGCGGGCCGCCGAGAAGGGCCTCGCCCTCACCGCCAGCGCCGAGGCCGGGCTCCCGGCCGTCCTCGCCGACCGGCCGGCGCTCAGCCGCATCCTCGCCAACCTCGTCTCCAACGCCGTCAAGTTCACCGACGCCGGGCGCGTCCTCGTGTCGGCCCGCACCGCCGGCACGAGCGTCGAGATCCGCGTGTCGGACTCGGGCTCCGGCATGACGCCGGACTTTCTCGAGGCGCTCTACGAGCCCTTCCGGCAGGAGTCGACGGGCTGGGGCCGCAAGCACGAAGGCACCGGCCTCGGCCTGACCATCACGCGCCAGCTCGTCGAGGGCATGGGCGGCACGATCGCCGTCGAGAGCGCGCTCGGGCACGGGAGCACCTTCACCGTCTCGCTGCCCGCCGCCCCACCGGCCGACGCCGCGAAGGCATCGGCCGGGCGCGTCGTCAGTTCGCGCGAACGAGCCGCTGTGTGAGCACGCCCGCCGGCGTCACGACGCGGACGGTGTAGACGCCCGGCGCGAGGCGCTCGCCGCGCAGCTCGAGCACGACGTCGCCGGCCGCGTCGCCGTCGAGCAGGACGGCCACGCGGCGGCCGAGCACGTCGAACGCCTCGGCGCGGACCGGACCCGGCGTCGCCAGCGTCAGGCGCAACCGCACCGACGCCGTGAACGGGTTGCCCGAAATGATGGTGAGGCGCCCTGCAATCGCGTCCGGGCCATCCTCGCCCGCGACGACGATCTCCGGGAAGAAGGCGCGGCGGATGAGCGTCGAGTCGAGGACGAACGGGTTGTCCTTGCCGCTCTGGAACGTCGCGACGCGCGCCGAGCGGGCCTGGTCCGCCGCCGTGATCGGGTCCGCGTAGTGCCACCGGTAGAGCGCGCGCATCTGCGCCGCATCGAAGAATGACGCCGTGACCTGGCCGTCCCAGACGGCTCGCATGTAGAACATGGCACGCGCGACGTTGCCCTCGTGGTCTTCGCGGGGCTCGAAGCTCGTACCGGCCCGGAGCTCGCTGTACTCGTCGATGGACGCGGTCGGGATCGACGCCTGCGACGAGACGGTCGCGAACGGCGGCGCGCTCCGGTACCACGTCGTCGTGGTGGCATCCGGGATCTCGTCGAACTTGAAGTTGGCGCGCGCGCCATTGACAGCCACGTCGGCCGGGAAGAGGTGGTGCATGTCGCTCCTCGGGCCGGGGTCCCCTGTCAGCAGGGACTGCGGCCACGTGTGCTCGGTGTTGATGCCGGCCCCGTTGTTGAAGACGTCCTGGTTGGGATCGCTCGAGGGGACCCCGTCAAAGGCAACGAAGCGGCCGGTGTAGACGCAGAACACGCCGTCCTGTCCGTTCAGGGTCGCGCGGTCGACGGTGCCGATCATCGCGTCCTGCGCGCCGCTGTAGTTCAACTGCGAGGCCGGGCGGTACGCCGCCTTGATCGACGCGAGCAGCGTCGCGCCGGACTGACCCGGGAAGAGAACGGTCTGCGTCTGGGCCGAGGCGGCCGAGGCGACGAAGAGCAGCAGAAAGAGGGAAGCAGTGCGCATGTGCGGGCGGTGTCGGGAAGGGTCGGGCTGGAAGCGGTTCCGGAATCGTGAGCCGTCGGGGGCGAAGAATAGGGGACGGGACGCCCGCGCCCGCCGCGCCCGTCGGAGAAAAAGCAGGTTAGACCGGCCCGGTGCATGGGCGCGCCCCTACACGGAAGCGCCGCACAGCTCCACACAGGGCACTTTTCCGAGGCGCCTGACAGGGGCTGCGGGGTGATCCGCGAATTAATGGATCGTGACTCAATCCGGGATTCACCCGCGCGGACGGTTCGCAGGCTAGGTTCAGCCTGCCGACCGTCCGGTCCCACCCCCCGGACACTCCACCCGGTCGCCCTCTCCTACTCCCCGGTTATGCGAACGCACGTGTTACCCCTCCGCGCCATCCTGATGGCGCTGATCCTGGCCTTTGCCGCGCCCTCGGCGCTCGCGCAGGGCATCTCCGCCGCGATCAGCGGCACCGTCGTTGACGCCACCGGGCAGCCGCTGCCCGGCGCGACCGTCCTCGCGGTTCACACGCCTTCGGGCTCCGAGTACCGCGCCGCCGCGCGCGGCGACGGCGGCTACGACCTCCGCGGCCTCCGCGTCGGCGGGCCGTACACGGTCACGGCCAGCTTCCTCGGCTACCGGTCGCAGGTCCAGTCCGGCCTCCAGCTCGCGCTGGCGCAGGTCCAGACGATCGCCTTCACCCTCTCCGAGGACGACGCCGCGCTCGGCCAGGTCGAGGTCGAGGCCTCGTCCGGCGCCGTCGTCTCGCAGGACCGCACGGGCGCCTCGACCAACGTCGGCGAGGCCGACATCGAGGCGCTGCCGACCATCTCGCGCTCGCTCGCGGACTTCGCGCGGCTCTCGCCGCTGACGACGGTCTCGAACTCGGGCTCCTCGGTCGGCGGGCGGAACAACCGCTTCAACAACATCCAGGTCGACGGCGCGACGCTCAACGACGTCTTCGGCCTCGCCGGCTCGGGCACGCCCGGCGGGCAGTCCGGCACGCAGCCGGTCTCGCTCGACGCCGTCGAGCAGTTCAACGTCGAGGTGGCCCCGTTCGACGTCCGATACGGCAACTTTACGGGCGGCCGCATCAACGTCGTCACGCGCTCGGGCACGAACAACTTCCGCGGCTCGCTGCGCGTGCTCACGCGCAACCAGGACTTCGTCGGCAACCGCACGATCCCGACGACGGGCTTCTCGACGCCGTACCCGACGTTCTCGGACAACCTGTACATCGGCACGATCGGCGGCCCGATCCTCCGCAACAAGCTGTTCTTCTTCATCTCGGGTGAGCTCGCGACGAGCGACTTCCCCAACGAGACGGGCTTGATCGGCTCCGGCGCGGCCAACATCTTCCGGGCCACGCCCGAGACGCTCGGCCAGATCATCGGCATCGCGCAGAACTCGTACGGCTTCGACCCGGGCAACTCGGACCTGATCTCCAACGGCCGCACGTCGGGCAAGCTGCTCGCCAAGATCGACTGGAACATCAGCGCCCGGCACCGCTTCTCGCTGCGCAACAACTTCGTCCGCGCCGGCGACGACCAGGGCAACACGCGCTCGCAGAGCACCTTCGACCTCTCGAACCGCTACTACGTCTTCCGGAGCACGCAGAACTCGACGGCCGCCCAGCTCTACTCGACGTTCAACGCGCGGACGACCAACGAGGCGCGCTTCGTGTACACGGCCATCCGCGACAACCGTGAGGTGGATGCCGCCTCGCGCTTCCCCTCGGCCACGATCTTCCTCGACAACACGACGTCGGTCCGCACGGGCGTCGACGCGTCGAGCCAGGCCAACTCGCTGGACCAGAACCTGTTCGAGTTCACGGACAACCTGAACTACTCGGCCGGCCAGCACGCGATCACGCTCGGCACGTCGAACCAGCTGTTCCGCTTCCGGAACCTGTTCATCCAGAACTTCTACGGCAGCTACGAATTCCGCGCCATCGGCGCCGACCTCGACGGCAACGGCCAGAACGAGTCCGCCATCGACGCCTTCCGGCTGGGCTCGCCGAGCCGCTACCAGTTCTCGTACGCCAGCCCGCTCGACTTCGACGCGCAGGGCCGCCTGAAGCTCGCGCCGTCCGGCGCGCCGCTGCGCCTCGTCGCGACGGACACGGCCCCGGACGCGTCGTTCACGGGCGCGCAGCTCGGCCTCTACGTCCAGGACGTCTGGAGCGCCACGCCGGACCTCCGGATCACGGCCGGCCTCCGCATGGACCTGCCCGTCTTCCCGTCCAAGCCGACGCTCAACCCGCTCGTCTCGGGTGGCGCGGCCGTCGACGCGATGGGCAACGACGTGACGCTGCTCCCGGCCTTCCGCCAGGAGGCGTACGTCCGCGCCTACGCCCGCTCGCAGGGCCTCAACGAGGACGCGACGGTCGCGGCCTACGGCACGCCGGCCTACACGGGCCCGGTCTACGAGGACTACTCGGGGCTCTCGACGGAGGAGGTGCCGAACGGCAACCTGCTCATCTCGCCGCGCGTCGGCGTCAACTACTCGGTCCCGACGCTCGGTGCACACCGGCTCCAGGTCCGCGGCGGCACCGGCCTCTTCTCGGGCCGCACGCCGTACGTCTGGATCTCGAACCAGTACTCGAACACCGGCGCCGACTTCGCGCGCCTCGACGCGCAGTTCGTGAACACGCCGGCCCCGGTCGGCTTCTTCTCGGGCTCCGCCGACCCGGCCACGCAGCCGGTGCCGGGCGTCACGCCGGGCCTCGCGCCCGTCGCCACGTCCAGCCTCGCGCTGACGGACCCGGACTTCCACTTCCCGCAGGTCTGGCGGTCGAACCTCGGCTTCGACCAGGAGCTCGGCAACGGCTTCGTCGCCACCGTCGAGGGCCTCTACACCAAGTCGCTCTACGACGTCGGCTTCGTCAACCTGAACGTGCTGCCCGTCGGCACGGGCGGTGACGGCCGCACGATCTACGGTGGCCGCGTCGCCGGCCGCGACTTCATCGACTCGATCCTGCTCACCAACACGACCAAGGGCTACGAGTACAACGGCGTCGTTCAGCTGCAGCGGCACACCCGCAACGGCATCGGCGGCTCGCTCTCGTACACCTACGGCCGCGCCTTCGCCGTCAACAACGCGACGTCGTCCGTGGCGTACTCGAACTGGCGCTTCAACGAGTCGGCCGACCCCAACGACCTCGACGAGGTCGGCACGGCGGACTTCGAGGTGCGTCACCGCGGCCTCGGTTACCTGAACTACCGTGCGGAGTACGCCGGCCGGTTCTCGTCGCAGCTCGGCCTCGTGCTCGACGTCCGCTCGGGCGAGCCCTTCTCGTACATCTACGCCAACGACGCCAACGGCGACGGCGAGACGTCCAACGACCTCGTCTACGTCCCGGCGAACGAGCGCGACGTCTTCCTCACGGCCGGCACGTACACGCAGCTCGACGCGTTCATCCGCTCCGAGCCGGGCCTCAACGGCTACCGCGGCCAGATCGCCCCGCGCAACACGGGCCGGGGCCCGGCGCAGGCGCGCCTGGACCTCGAGTTCACGCAGGGCGTCGAGACGGTCCGCGGCCAGCGCGTGGACTTCGAGGTCACGCTCGTCAACCTGCTCAACGCCATCGACTCCTCGTGGGGCGTGATCCGGTTCGCCAACAACGCGGCGAGCCCGATCCTCAACTCGGGCGGCTACGTCGGCGCGGGCCAGGTCGGGACGACGCTCGGCGGCCGCATCGTGACGCAGGACGACATCGGCAAGCCGATCGTCGCCTTCTCGGAGCGGACGGCCAACGACCGTCTGACCAACGACCGCTTCTCGACGGCGGACCTCGCCTCGCGCTGGCAGCTCCGCTTCGGTCTCCGCTACTCGTTCTAAGACTCTGACCGATAGAAGAAAGGTGGGAGGAGGAAGGAGGAAGCGGGCACCTGCCCTTTCTCCTCCCCTCTTCCCTCTTCCCTCTCTCCTCCTTCCTTTGATTCCGACCATGTCTTTCTCCACTCGCTTCTCTGCGCTCGCGCTCGCCGGCCTCGTCGCCGTCGGCGTCTCGGGCTGCGACAGCGGCACCGAGGCCCCGCCGGCCGGCCCGGTTGTCCAGTTCGGCTCTACGAGCACGCTCGCCATCGAGGGCACGACGGCCTCGATCCCGGTCCAGCTCTCGGGCGCCAACGGCACCCCGGTGACGGTCGAGGTGCTCTTCGCCGCCGGCACCTCCACGGCCACGGCCGACGCCGACTTCACGGGCTTCGGCACGCTCGAGGGCGGCGTCCGCAAGGTGCTCGTCTCCTTCTCCGGCGCCGCAGACGAGACGCAGGTCGTCACGTTCGCAGCGACGGCCGACGGGCTCATCGAGCCCGCTGAGACGGCCGTCTTCGCGCTCCAGGCCGTCTCGGCCGGCGCGACCATCGGCACGCGCCGCGAGTTCACGGCCAACATCGGCGTCCCGCCGATCTCGACCGTCCGCGCCAACGCGCTCAACGCCACCGTCGTCACCGAGGGCGTCGTGACGCGCTCGTTCGGGCGCAACGTCTGGATCCAGGACAACACGGGCGGCACCGTCCTCTTCGGCCCGACCGGTTCGCCGATCGCGCTCGCCGTCGCCAACGGCAGCGTCCGCCCCGGCGACCGCATCCAGGCCACGGGCCGCCTCATCGAGTTCCAGGCCACGAACGGCCTGCCGGGTTCGGGCCTGCTCGAGATCGACACCATCCTCGAGGGCGGCTTCCAGGTGCTCGCCCGCACCCAGACGCCCCCGGCGGTGCAGACGATCACGCTCGCGCAGCTCAACGGCGCGACGGACGACCGCTACGAGTCCGAGATCGTCCGCGTGACGGGCCTGACGCTCGACGCCGCCGGCGACGTCGTGTTCACGGCCGCCAAGAACTACACCGTCTCGCAGACGGTCGGCGGGACGACGACGACCGCCGTCCTCCGCATCGGCTCGGTCGGCGACTCGGAGCTCATCGGCGCGCCGATCCCGACGGGCCTGCTGACGTTCGAGGGCCCGGTCGGCCAGTTCCGCGGCACGTACCAGCTCGCGGTCGTCCGCTCGACGGACCTCCGTCCGAACTGATCGTCTCCGGACGCCCGGTCGCGGGGCGGCTCTCTTCGGAGGGCCGCCCCGCTTTCATTTGTGCCCTGAGCGATGGCCAGCAGCAGGCGTAGGTTTCGAGGTCCCCACCGCCTCGACCCATGTCCCGCTTCACCATCGTCCTGCTCGCGCTGGCCTGCGTCACGATCGGGCACGGAGCGCAGGCGCAAAGCGCAGACCCCGGGTTCAGCTGTGAGGCCGGCGACAGTCAGGCGCAGCGCACCGTGACAGCCACCGTGGCACGCGCCGGCGGCGGGTCGGTATCGGACCTTCTCAGCACGCTCCACGACACGCAGGTCCGGCAGGGTACCGTGGCTCAGCTCGTCAGCGAAGCCGAGTGCCGGGCGCTGGTCACGGCGATGGCAGGCGATCGCCTCGCAGGCAGGCGGGCCGTGTTCTACCAGATCGAGACGTCCGGACGCCAGCCGCACGTGTTCGCTGCGTACGCCGCGCTCATTCTGTCCGACGATCCAGGCGTCGCCGAGACCGGATGGGACCTGGTCTACGTGATCGACGCGGACTACGACGTGCTGCTGGTCACGCTCCCCGTCAGTCCGGACGCGTTCTGATCCCTTTCGGAGCAGGACGGGCTGCGGCGCTGTTTCCTGAAAACAGCGCTGCGCCCGTCTCAGCGGAGAAGGGCGCGGCCGGCGGCGGCGTCGCCGTCGTTCGGCGCGGGGGTGATGCCTAGCGCGGCGCAGAGCATGTCGTAGACGTCGACCGTCCGGAAGGCCGGGACCGTCACGCCGCCGGTCTTGAACGCCGGGCCCGTCGCGAACAGGATCGCCTGCATCTCGGGCGCCGTGTTGTCGAAGCCGTGCGTGCCGCCGCGCGGGCCGCGCGTGTTGGCGCGCGTCGTGAGCGTCCAGCCGACGTCGGCGATGAGGACGAGCGGCGCGATGCGGACGCCCTCGTTGAAGTGGAAACGCTCCGGGACGTTCTCGCGGCGATAGACCTGCACGTGCTCCAGCGTCCGGAACGCCGTCTCGAGCGAGTCGAGCGTGCCGGGCTTCGGCCAGACCATCGTCACGGCGCCGTAGAGGGTGCGCTCGGACTGCGCGGCGAAGCGTGGCGCGGCGTCGTCGAGGTAGACGACGCGGTCGGGCGAGAGCGCGGCCATGCCGTGGTCCGACACGACGACGATGTTGGCCGTCCGGCCCAGCCGGCGGAGGCCGTCCTGGAGGCGGACGAGCGCGGAGTCCGCCTGCATCACGGCGGGGACGATCTCAGGCGCGTCCGGCCCGTCCGAGTGGCCGACGTGGTCGACGCCCTCGAAGTAGAGTGTGACGAGGCGCGGGCGCGTCGCCTCGGGCCGCGAGAGCCACGCCAGCGCGGTGTCGACGCGCGCGGCGTAGGGCATGTCGCCGTCGTAGACGGCCCAGTCGCTCGGGCGGACGCCGCCGATGGCGGCCTCGGAGCCGGGCCAGAACATCGTCCCCGCGCGGGCTCCCTGGCGCTCGGCCGTCGCCCAGAGCGGCTCGCCCCCCCACCAGCGCGGGTCCGTGACGGCGTCGCGGTTGCCGAGCGAGAAGTTGCCCAGCACGGGGTCGTACATGCTGTTGCCGACGATGCCGTGGTGCTCGGGGTAGAGGCCGGTGACGATGGAGTAGTGGTTCGGGAACGTCAGCGACGGGAAGACCGGCGTCATGTGCTCGGCGTGGACGCCCTCGGCGGCCATGCGGTCCAGGCCCGGCGTCGCGGCGCGGGCGCGGTAGTCCGGTCGGAAGCCGTCGAACGAGACGAGGATGAGCGGGACGGGCTCGGCGCCGGGCGCTGCCGTGGGCGGGGCGACGGTCCGACAGCCGGCCAGGACGAGGACGGCGACGAGCAGAAAACGGGGCGTGCGGCGCATCGAGGCGGTGGGGTTGATGTGGGAGGCAGCGTACGGGCTGAGGGTCGTCCGGGCTCCGGGCCTCTCGGTTCCGCTCACGGCCCGGGATGGGTAGAGAGCCCCCTTGAGGATCGCCGGCGTGGTCGGGAACGTCGACGGCGAGGTCGGGAATGTCAGCGACAGGGTCCGGGATGTTGGCGTGCAGGCGTCAGAAGCCGACGGCCGTGTCCTCGCCGCGAGGGTCGGCCCCGCCGAGGAGTTCGCAGCCGGCGGTCGTCATGACGGTCCGCGAGAGGCCCGACGGGTCAGTCGCCGCCGTCTGCTCGTCGCAGGCGATGAGGACGGCGTCGGCGCGGCTCCAGCGGTCGGTCTGCTCGACGACCGACCAGCCGCGGGCGCGGAGGTTGTCCGCGACGTCGCGGGCGAGGGCGCCGCGCTCGGCGAAGAGGACGTCCGGCCGCCACTGGTGGTGCACGCGCGGCGCAGCGACGGCCTCCGAGATCGTCATGTCGTGGTCGACGACGTTCAGGATCGTCTCGAAGACGGTCGTGATGATGCGCCCGCCGCCCGGCGACCCGACGACGAGGCGCAGGCGGCCGTCCGCGTCCTCGACGATCGTCGGCGTCATGGACGACAGCATCCGCTTGCCGGGCGCGACGGCGTTGGCCTCGGTCCCGACGAGGCCGTACTGGTTCGGGATGCCCGGCGCGGCCGCGAAGTCGTCCATCTCGTTGTTGAGCAGGAAGCCTGCGCCGCCGACGACGAGGCCCGAGCCGTAGGCGCCGTTGAGCGTCGTCGTGGTCGAGACGGCCATCCCCCATCCGTCGACGACCGAGTAGTGCGTCGTCTGGTCGGACTCGTGGCGGGCCGGCGCGCCGAACGTCACGTCAGGCGTGGCGCGGGCCGGGTCGAACGTCGCCATCCGGCCGGCGACGTAGGCCGAGTCGAGCAGGCCCGTCGCGGGGACGCCCACGAACTCGGGGTCGCCGAGCCACTCGGCACGGTCGGCGTAGGCGCGGCGCATCGCCTCGCCCATGAGGTGAACGGTCGCAGACGAGTTGAAGCCCATCGCCCGGACGTCGAACGGCTCGACCGAGGCGAGCATCTGAAGCAGCGCGATGCCGCCGGAGGACGGTGGGCCCATCGCGATGACGCGGTTGCCGCGGTACGTACCCACGACCGGCGCACGCTCGACGGGCTGGTACCCGGCGAGGTCGTCGAGCGTGATGAGCCCGCCCGAGCGCTGCATCTCTTCCACGATCAGACGCGCCGTCTCGCCCGTGTAGAAGCCGTCGCGGCCATACGCCTGGATGCGGCGGAGCGTCGCCGCGAGGTCGGGCTGGCGCAGCGTGTCGCCCTCGGCATAGGGCACAGGCGGGGCGAATGCGGCCGTCGTGCTCGGGAACTGGCTGAACAGCGAGCGAGCCGAGTTGAGGCGGGCGGCCTCGTCGCGAGAGAGCGGGAAGCCGCGCTCGGCGAGCGCGATGGCCGGCGCGAGGACGTCCACGAGCGGCAGGCGGCCCCACGTCCGCTGCGCGTGGACGAGCCCGGCCACGGCGCCCGGCACCCCGACGGCGAGCGCACCGACCTGGCTGCGCGCGGGCACGAACGCGCCCGTCGAGTCGAGAAACATGTCGCGCGTGGCTGCGGCCGGGGCCGTCTCGCGGTAGTCCAGCGTCGTCGCGCGGCCGTCGGGGAAGCGGACGACCATAAAGCCGCCGCCGCCGACGTTGCCCGCGACGGGGACCGTGACCGCGAGCGCGAAGCCCGTCGCGACGGCGGCGTCGACGGCGTTGCCGCCCATCCGCATCACCAATGCGCCGGCCTCGGAGGCGTGGCGCTCGGCCGAGACGACCATCCCGTGCTCGGCGCGGACGGGCGCGGGCGCGGGCGACCACTGCGCCCGGACAGGCGCGGCGACGATCAGGACGAGAGCAAGGAGTGCGAGGCGCCCCCCCGCTGAATCGGTGGAAACAATCATATCGTCATCCTGAGCGGCGTGAACGTCTTCGCGAACACAGTCGAAGGATCTCTACCGCGCGAGGCGTTCAGACAACGCGCTGGCCCGGTGCGTTGTGCTCGGCAGAGATCCCTCGACAGGCTCGGGATGACGTTGAATAGTGGGTGTCGAGAAGTCCTCTCCTCTGTCTACTGCGTGCTGCGCCGCGGGCCGACGCTGGTCTCGATGAGGTCCAGCACGCGACGGTACTCGTCCGTCCACGACGTCGGCTCGCGGAAGCCGTGCGCCTCGACGGGGTAGATCGCCAGGTCCCAGCCCGTCTTGCCGAGCTCGATGAGGCGCTGCGAGAGGCGGAAGATGTCCTGCACCTCGACGTTGTCGTCGACGAGGCCGTGGGCCATCAGGAGCGGGTCCTGGAGGCCGGCGGCGAACTCGATCGGACTGGAGCGCGCATAGGCGAGCGAGTCGTCGGCGGGGGCGTTGAGGAGGTTGCGCGTGTAGCCGTCGTTGTAGTGCGCCCAGTCCGTGACGGCGCGCAGCGCGGCGCCGCCGCCGAAGTGGTCCGCCTCGGTGAAGAGGGCCATCAGCGTGATGAAGCCGCCGTACGAGCCGCCGTAGACCGCCACGCGCTCGGGCTCGACTCCGAACTCCGTCCCGACGTAGCTGCTCGCGTCGACGACGTCCTGGAGGTCGCG
>JBBSUZ010000058.1:0-12886 GCA_038233965.1 Rhodothermales bacterium
ATGCCGGCCATTCTCATCGAGACCGGCTTCGTCTCGAACCCCGACGAGGCGCGGATGCTGTCGAGCGCCGCGGGCCAGCAGCAGACGGCGCGAGCCATCTTCGAGGCGATCTCGGCCTACCGCGACCAGTACGAGCGCGGCCTGCGCCTCGCCGCGGCAGGCTGAGGCTCGGGGGAAAGATTGGACGAGGCGCTGCGGGTTGTCCCGACGTTTCCGTCTTCCGTCCTCCCCCGCGACTTGCCGGCCTCTTCTCCGCGGCGCGGCGCCTCGGGCGCTAGTCTTGAGGCGATTCCCCACGACCGCCGCATGACCTCGTTCGACTCCCTCGGCCTCGCCCCCTCCGTCCTGAAGGGCGTCCAGGACTCGGGCTACACCACGCCCACGCCCGTCCAGGCGGCGACGCTGCCGCTCGCGCTCGACGGCATCGACGTCGTCGGCGTCGCGCAGACGGGCACCGGCAAGACGGCCGCGTTCGTCCTCCCGATCCTCGACTACCTCGTCAAGGAGCCGACGCGCGGAAAGCGCGTGCCCCGCGCGCTCGTCGTCACGCCGACGCGCGAGCTGTGCATCCAGGTCGAACAGGCCGTGCAGACGTACGGCGCCAACACGCCGCTCAAGAGCGTCACGATCTATGGCGGCGTCGGCAAGGGCGGGCAGCGCGACGCGCTCCGCTCGGGCTGCGACATCCTCGTCGCGACGCCGGGCCGCCTCCTGGACTTCCTCTCGGAGAACGCCATCGACCTCTCGCACATCGACGTGCTCGTGCTCGACGAGGCCGACCGCATGTTCGACATGGGCTTCCTCAAGGACGTCCGCCGCATCGTCGCCGCGGTCCCGACGAAGCGCCAGACGATGCTCTTCTCGGCGACGATGCCGGCCGAGATCCAGCAGCTCGCCAAGACGGTCCTGTACCGCCCCGAGACGGTCGAGATCGGCAACCGCCGCGACCCTGCCGCGACCGTCACGCAGCGCGCCGTCCACGTCGCCGAGCACGACAAGCAGGCGCTCCTGCACCACATCCTCGACGTCGAGGGCGTCGAGAAGACCATCGTCTTCTCGCGCACCAAGTACCGCGCCGACAAGATCACGAAGCTGCTCGACCGCGCGGGCCACAAGGCCGTCGCGCTCCACTCGAACCGCTCGCAGAGCCAGCGCCAGCGCGCCATCCAGGGCTTCGAGGCCGGCGACTACCAGGTCCTCGTCGCGACGGACCTCGCCGGCCGCGGCATCGACCTCGACGGCGTCTCGCACGTCGTCAACTTCGACACGCCGCACGTCGCCGAGGACTACATCCACCGCATCGGCCGCACCGGCCGCGCGGAGACAACGGGCGACGCCATCTCGTTCGTCTCGCCCGAGGAGGCGCCGAACCTCCGGGGCATCGAGAAGCACACCGGCCGCGCCATCGAGGAGGCCCGCTACCCGGACTTCGTCCCGCCCCCGCGCGACCCGGCCGCACCGATCGACCGGCGCTACGAGTTGGGTGGCGGCCCGGCCAAGGCGCGCGTCCCGCGCGGCGCCAAGCCGCAGGGTGGCCGAGGCGGCGGCGGTGGCGGCTCTGCTGGCGGTCGCGGCGGATCGGGCGGCGGCGGGCGTCCAGGCGGACGCACCGGCGGACGCCGGTGACACGGACGGCGCGCGTTCTGCTGCGCCTCTACGCGGGCGGGCTCGGCATCGCCGGGCTCGTCCTTCTGTTCATGCCAGAGACGACAGGCGTGACGCCGGCCGTCGTCGGGAAACTCGTCGGGGCCGCGTGCCTGGGCTTCGGCGCGATGACGTGGGCGGCGCGCGGGCTCGCGATGGGCGGCATCTACGGGCGTGCGGTCCTCGCGGGCAACCGGACGTTCGCGATGGTCGGGGCGCTCGTGCTGCTGCGGCACCTCGTCGACGCACCGAGCGTGTGGGCCGGCGCCGGGTTCGGGTTGCTGCTCGTCGGAGTCGTCCTGTTCGAGGTCGCGCTGCGGCAGTCGCCGGCTGCGGAGTCTGGCGCGTAGGTTTGCGGCTCGCCCTCCGGTAACCCTGTGCGCCTCGCTGGCCTGGTCGTCCTGCTCGCCGCCGCGGGATGCCGCAACGTGCCGCCGGTGCTCACGACCGCCGACCTTCAGGGCGACTGGGTTTTAACGGAGGATAGCGTCGAAGTCGGAATAGCTGGACTCAACAGGTCGTCCTTTACGATCCGCGGGGATAGTGCATTCGACCCTGACCGTTCCATATATGCCCATATGGAACCGACTAAGGCTCGGGCGTGGGAGCCACTGACGACTGAAGGGTTGGCGTCGTGGTCGCTCGCCAGGGACACGTTGACGCAGCACGTCAGTGAGCACGAATGGAGGACGTTCGTTCGTCTACCGACACACCCACGTGCGCCTCGCCCGGAACGGATCGCGATTCGATTTGCCGGCTGCTTCGGGCCATGCCCGGTCATGGACGCGGAGGTCGACAGCTCCGGGACGCTCTGGTATCTGGAGGGTAACGAAGCAGAGCCGCTCGGCAGATTCGTCGCCCACGATCGACGCGACGTATATGACAGGCTCAGCACGCTCGCAGCGGGTCTCCGTCTCGACCGTCCACATCCGGAGGTGTCGTGGAGCTACGACGCTCTCTCGACGCTGCTCGTCGCGTGGTACGACGGCGTTCCGCATGCCTTCGACGGGACGGACGACGAGTTCGGCCCGCTGCTCCTGATCGTCGCCGAGATGGCCAACGCGGCCTGGACGATCCCGATGGAGGAAACCGCGATCCACCACCGCTTCGCGAGCCGCGACATGCCTGAAGAATCAGACGAAGCGCAGGGAGAACAACCTCCGGTGCTGACCCCACAGGTGCCCTCGCGCCTGATTGCTCCGCCACCCAGGCCGCTGCGGGACGTACTGGATGGGCTGATCCAATAGAGCGAGGTCTGCGCCCGATTCAGTCGAACCGAGCCCGGGCGACGGTGAGCGCGTCGCGCAGGGCGCCCGTCTGGACGTTGCCGGGCGTGCCCGGCGTGATGTAGGCCGCGAGCGCGTCGGACGCATCCGGGACGGACAGGTCGCCGACGGACGCTGCGGCGGCGCGGTAGGCGTCGCGGAACGGCGTGCCTGCGGTGACCCGTTCGAGCGCGTCGGCCGTCGCGAAGAGGCCGGGGGAGAGGGCGGACTGGAGACGGTCCGCGTTCCAGCGCAGGCCCGGAAGGACGTTGCGGAGGGCCGTGAACAGGTCGAGCGCGGCGAGCGTCGCGCGCATGACGGCCTCCTTCGTCAGCTGGAGGTCGCGGTGGTAGCCGCCGGGCAGGTTCGCCGGGAGCGTCAGGAGGAGGTGCAGCTCGGCCGTGAGGCGGTGCACGGACGCCCGCGCGAGTTCGAGGACGTCCGGGTTGCGCTTCTGCGGCATGATGGACGAGCCCGTCGTATAGGCCTCGGGCAGCGAGACGAACGCATATTCGGTGGTTGCGAACTGGACGAGGTCGGACGCGAGGCGGTTGGCCGTCAGGCCGAGCTGCACGAGCGCGTGCACGACGGCGGCTTCGAGCTTGCCGCGCGAGAGCTGGACCGCCGTCACGTGCCGCTGGACGCCCCCGAACCCGAGCATCTCGGCGTAGGCGTCGCGCGGGAGGTCGAGGTGGGGGACGCCGTAGCCGGCCGCGCTGCCCCACGGCGACACGTTGGCGCGGTCGCGTGCCTCGGCCAGTCCCCTCAGGTCGTCGGCGAACAGCTCGGCGTAACCCGCGGCCCACAGCCCGACCGTCGACGGCATGGCCTGCTGGCCGTGCGTGTAGCCCGGCATCAGCAGGTCGTCGTGCGCCCCGGCGATCCCGACGAGTGCGTCGGCGGCCGCGGCCGCCTCGTCGGCGACGGCGGCGAGGGCGTCGCGGAGCCACAGCCGGAGGGCGACGAGGACCTGGTCGTTGCGGCTGCGGCCGGCGTGAATCTTTTTGCCCGTCTCGCCGAGGCGCTCGGTGAGGACGCGCTCGATGACCGTGTGGCAGTCCTCGTCGGCCGTCGTGACGATGAGCCGACCGGCAATCGCATCGGCGCGGACGTCCTCCAGGACGGCGGCAATGGCGGCGTCCTCATCGGTCGTGAGCCGGCCGATCTGCGCGAGCGCGGCGGCGTGGGCGCGCGTCCCGAGCGCGTCGTAGGGCAGCAGGCGCGTGTCCCACAGCGCGTCGTCGCCCACCGTGAAGCGGGTCACCCACGCCTCGGCGGCGGTGTCTTTCTGCCAGATCGCGCGCGGCGCGGGCGGTGTCGTCGGGTCGTCGGTCATGCGAAATAGGCGGTGGCGATGGCGGCGTAGACGTCGACGGCGCGCTCGACCTGCGCCGCCTCGACGTGCTCGTCGGGCGTGTGCGAGAGCTCGGAGCGGCCGGGCCCGAGCTTGACGGCGGGGACGTCGGCGAGGAAGACCCAGTCCGATGCGGTCGGCGAGCCGAACGGCGTGTCGTCCAGGCCGAGTCCTCGGAGCGCAGCGCGGGTAGACATCGCGATACGCGCGTCGCCTGCTGTCGCGCAGGGGACGAGGCGCTCGGAATAGACCGTGACGTCGCTTTCGAGCGCGTCCGAGAGCACGGCCGTCAGTTCGGGATGCGTGTACGCGGGCGTCGAGCGGACGTCGAGCGTCACGGTGCAGGTGTCGGGCACGACGTTCTTGGCCGAGCCGCCGGCGATGACGGTCGCGGTGACGGTCGGCGATCCGAGCAGCGAGTCAGCCTTCTCGAACGTGAAGGCGTCGATGCGAAGCAGGTCGCGGGCAGCCGTCGTGAGCGCGTTCTCGCCGAGGTGCGCGCGCGCGGCATGGGCGGTCCGGCCGCGCGCGGTCGCGGTCAGGATCAGCAGGCCTTTCTGGGCGAGGCACGGGCGCAGTTCGGTCGGCTCGCCGATGATCGCGGCGGAGACGGACGGGAGCGTCGGGCGGAGCGAATCGAGGCCGTTGTACGGCCCGCCCGTCTCCTCGCAGGCCGTCAGCGCCACCATCAGGCGGCCGCCTGATGGCCGGAAGCCGCCGCGGTGCAGGTCGATGAGCGCCTGCAGCATGGCCGCGCCCGACGCCTTCGCGTCGACGGCCCCGCGCCCGTAGATCCTGCCGTCGAGGGTCGTCGGTATGAACGGATCGTACGGGTGCGACGCGGAGGGCGGGACGACGTCGAGGTGGGAGGCGAGCAGCAGCAGGTCGTCGCCCTGCCCGAGCGACATCCAGACGTTGTCCTCATGGCGACCGACGTCGAGGCCGGCCGCGCGTGCGTGCGCCTCGACAAAGTCGGCGATCTCGCGCTCCTGCGTGCTGAGGGACGGGAAGCGGACGAGCGCGTCGTGCAGGGCGAGAACGGGGCTCATGCGATCAGGGCGGTGCCCATAGCGGTGCCGGCGGCGGTGGCGTCGGAGAGGGCGGCGGGCGCGCAGATGTGGACGGCCGCGACGCCGCGGGCGAGGGCGGCGAAGCCGGTGTCGAGCTTGGGCCGCATGCCGTCCGCGATCCAGCCCTCACGAACGCCTCGAGCGGCCGTCGCAGCGTCGAGCGTGTCGAGGCGCGTGCTCGGGTCGGCGAGGTCGCGGAAGACGCCTCCGGCCTCGGCGACGAACAGCAGGCGAGCGGCGCCGAGTGCGGCGGCGATTGCCATCGCGACGGTGTCCGCGTTGACGTTGAACAGGCCGCCTCGTGCGTCCGTCGAGACGGGCGAGACGACGGGCACGATGCCCGCGCCGAGGAGAGCGAGCAGCAAGGCGGTCTCGACGCGCACGACGTCGCCGACGTGTCCGAAGTCGACCGTCTCGCCATCGACGTCGCGCGGCGGGCGTTTGGTGACGAGGACGGTCGGGCCGTCCGACCCGGCGATGCCGGCGGCCGCGAGTCCGTGGGCGACGGCCGAGGCGACGAGGCGCGCGTTGATCTCGCCGCGGAGCGCCCAGAGCGCGATGTCTAGGTCGAGGCTGGTCGTGACACGCCGCCCCGCGACGAAGCGCGGCGTGTGGCCGAGGCGCGAGGCCAGCTCGGTCTGCTGCGGCCCGCCGCCGTGGACGACCACGACGGGCCCGTCCATCGCTGCGACGCCGGCCCACACGTCCGCGACGGCGGCGACGTCCGAGAGGATCGCCCCGCCGAGTTTGACGACGGTGGGCGGGATGCGGGATGCGGGATAGGGGATGGGCCGCGTCATCGGGCTATGTCGTCGGTCGGCATCCCCGAGAGGCCCCAGACCCACTCGAGGATCGCCTTCTGCGCGTGGAGGCGGTACTCGGCCTGGACGAGGTGGAGCGTGCGGGCGCGGCCGTCCGGTAGGGGCGCGGCGTCGAGCACGTCGCCGTCGACGACGACGCCGCGGCGGACGGGCAGGCAGTGCATGAAGGCCCCGCCGTCGGTCCGGTCTATGTCGGCGAGCGTGACGCGCCAGTCGGCGTGGGCGGCGCGGCGGGCGGCCTCGGCCGGGCGGTCGTCGTAGACGTCGCCGCCGGACCACGCCTTGGCGTACACGATGGTCGCGCCATCGAAGGCGTCGGCGCGGTCGGTCGTCCCGGAGACGGTTCCGCCGTGGCGGGCGGCGGTCTCGGCCGCGAGCGCCATCACGTCGGCATCGAGCGCGAAGCCGTCGGGGCGGGCGACCGTGACGTCCATGCCGAGGCGCGCCGCCATCAGGAGGGCCGAGTTGGGGACGGCGCGGGGGAGCGGGTTCGGGTGCGGCGCCCACGCGAGAACGAACCGCTTGCGAGCCGGCTCGCCGACGTGCAGACGGATCGCGGCTGCGTCGGCGAGCGCCTGGCACGGGTGCCACCGGGCCGACTCAAGGTTGACGACGGGCACGGTCGATGCCGCGACGACGGCGCGCAGCACGGCGTCAGTCGCGTCCGCCTCGCGGTCGGTGAGCGTGGCGAAGGAGCGGACGCCGAGTGCGTCGACGTAGCGCGCGAGCACGCCGACGGCCTCGCGGACGTGCTCGGCGCGGTCGCCGTCCATGGTCACGCCGTCGCGGGTCTCGAGCGCCCACGTGCCTGCGCCCGACGTGAGCGCGGTCGGGAACGCGCCGAGCTGGGCCGCGGCGAGCTCCATCGAGGCGCGCGTGCGGAGGCTCGGGCTGAGGAAGAGCAGCCCGAGCGCCTTGCCACGCGCGACGTCCGTCCAGCGACGGTCCGCGCCATGTGCGAGCGCGCGGTCAAGGCAGGCGTCCCAGACGCTGTCGGGCAGGTCGGCCCAGTTGGTGAGGTGGTTCATGGCATCAAGGTGATCAAAGGCATCCGTAGAGACGCGCCACGGCACGTCTGGCCCGAGCGACACGCCCCAGAAATCAAGACAGGGCGGCGGCGAGGGCATCAACAAACGCGTCGACCTCGGCGTCCGTCGTCGTCAGCGGCGGCATGATCCGCATCGTGTGCGCGTCGTCGGACCCGCCCGCGAGCACGCCCAGCCCACGCAGCGCGGCGACGACCGGCTTGGCCGGCCGGTCTAGCACGATCCCGACGAGCCCGCCGCGGCCCTGCACGCGCACGACGCCCGTCAGGGCCTCGGCGCCGGCCTTGATCCGCTCGAACAGGGTGACGGCGCGCGTCATCAGGCCGTCGGCCACGAGTTGCGCGAGCGTCGCCTCGACAGCCGCCATCGCGAGCATGCCGCCGCCGAACGTCGTCCCCTGATCGCCGGATGTGACACCCGCGGCGATGGCGTCCGACACCAGCACGGCGCCGACCGGGACGCCCGCGCCGAGCGACTTCGCGAGCGTGATGAGGTCCGGCGTCACGCCGACGTGCTCGCCGTACGAGAACGTGCCGGTGCGGCCGACGCCCGTCTGGACCTCGTCGAAGATGAGGACCGTCCCGGCGGCGTCGCACAGGCGGCGGAGGGCGCGGTAGTAGTCCGCCGGGGCCTCGGTCACGCCGGCCATGCTCTGGATCGGCTCGACGATGACGGCCGCGACATCGCCCGGCGCGAGCGCTTCCTCGACAGCCCCGTCCCAGCCGAACGGCACGAAGCGTGTCTCCGGCAGGACGTCTAGGTACGGCGCGCGGTAGCCGTTTCCGGACGTCACCGCGAGCGCGCCGAGCGTCCGCCCGTGGAAGCCGCCGTGCATCGCGACGACGCCCGGCCGGCCCGTGTGCGTCCGGGCGAGCTTGAGCGCGGTCTCGTTGGCCTCGCTCCCCGAGTTGCAGAAGAACGCGTGGCCGAGCCCGTCGGGCGCGAGCGCGACGAGTGCCTCAGCTGCTCGGGCGCGGACCGGGCTGTACATCGCATTCGAGTAGAACATCAGCGTCTCCGCCTGATCCTGCACGGCCGCAACGACGCGCGGCGGGCAGTGCCCGAGAAGCGCGACGCAGTGGCCGCCGTAGAAGTCGAGGTACGCGCGGCCCTCGACGTCCCACACGGTCGTCCCCGCGCCGCGGACGAGCGCGACGGGCGGCTTGGCGTACGTCGGGAGCGTGACGGCGTCTTCGAGCGCGATCGGGTCGAGCGCGGGTGGGGCGAGCGTGTCTGTCATCAGGGGAGGAGGCCGGCCGTCTCGGCGTAGCCGAGGGCGAGGTTGAGGTTCTGGACGGCCTGCGCGGCCGCGCCCTTTCCGAGGTTGTCGAGCGCGAAGCCGACGACGAGGTGCCCGTCTTTCACGACCCACCCGAGGTCCGCGAACGGCGTCCCGACGGTCGGGAGCAGCTCGGGCAGCGCGCCGGGGGAGAGGCGGACGAGCGGGCGTCCGGCGAAGGCGGACTCGAACGCGGCCGTCACGTCCGCCTCGCCGATTCCGGCCGGCAGGGCGACGTGCGCGGTGCCCCAGATGCCGCGCGTCCACGGGCCAGATGACGGGACGAAATGGACGGCCGCGTCCGGCCCGAGCGTCTGCCCGACCTCGGCCATGTGCTGGTGCCCGAGCACCTTGTAGGCGCGGACGTTGCCGTCGCGCGTCGGGAAGTGCGTCGTGGCGGACGGTCGCGCGCCTGAGCCGGAGGCCCCGGTGAGGGCCGTCACGCTCGCCTCGAACCGTCCGAGCAGGCCGACGAGCGGGAAGAGCGCGAGCGTGATCCCGGTCGCGAAGCAGCCGGGGTTGGCGACGAGGCGGGCGCCGGGCAGACGCTCCGGGAAGACGTCCGCGAGGCCGTAGACGGCACCGGCGAGCGCGTCGGGCGCGGGGTGGTCGAAGCCGTACCACGCCGGGTAGAGGGCGGCATCGGCGAGGCGGTGGTCGGCCGAGAGGTCGACGATGAGGCCGTCGAATCCGGACGCGCGGAGGCGGGCGACGGCCGCGGCTCCGGCGCGGTGCTCGGCGCAGATGAAGGCGGCGTCGAAGAGGTCGGGGTCGACCTCGTCGGTGAACGCGAGGTCCGTGGCGCCGCGGAGGCTCGGGTGGGGGGCCGAGACGGGCTGACCGGCGAAGGTCCGGCTCGTGACGGCGACGAGGCGCGCGTGCGGGTGCGCGAGCAGCAGGCGGACGAGTTCGCCGCCGGCCAGCCCGGCCGCGTGGAGGATCGCGACCCGTGTCGGTGCGTCGGTCATGGCTGTGCGAGCGTGGCGTCGAGGCCGAAGCCGTCGCCCGCCGGTGTCACGAAGCGGGCGATGCGCGCGGCGATGAGGTCCGAGAGGCGCTCGGGCTCCGAGCGGGCGTTGACCGCGGCGACGCCGAGGGTGTTCTGGACGTAGCGCCGGCCGACCTCGGTGTCCGTCGCCGGCCCGACGACGGCGGCGAGGCCCGATCGGTAGCGTGCACGGAACATCTGGTCCGCCGCCCACGCGCCCGCGAGGTCGGTCGCGGCGAGGACGTGCGCGGCCGTGAGGCGCTGCAGCTCCATGTCCTGCAGGATGTCGTCGACGCCGTACGGGCCGATGAAGCCGTCGCCGAGTTCGAGGATGAGCACGTCGGGGTCGACGCCGTTGAGGTGCCGGACGAGGCCCTTCGCGACCGGCACCATGTCGCGGCCGGTCGACGCGACGACGCCGGCCTCGGTGAACGTCGCCACGGCGATGGCGCCTTGCGCCTGCATCGCGCGGACGTCCCGCATGAGCGACGCGCCGGTCAGCTTGGCCGCGGCGACGCGCAGGCCACGCGCCGTCAGCCCGGCGACGAGGCTCGCCGCGGCGAACGTCTTGCCGGTGTTCATCGCCGTCCCCGAGACGAAGACGAGCGGGGCGGACTCGGCGAGGTGCTCGGTCCACTCGATCGCGTGGTCCTGGATGCGCGCGTGGCGCGCCGGATCTCCCGCAAGAACGGCCCCGAGAACCTCGACGCGGAGCGCCGTCCCCAAGTCCGGGTGCTCGCCCGTCGCGCGGCCGAGGATGCCGCCCATGTTGAGCACGTTGAGCGTGTCGCCGGGCGCGATCTGGCGCGGGATGCGCCCCGAGAAGCCCTTGAGCGCCTGCCGCTCGCCCAGCGCCCCGAGCAGCACCTCGCCCTCGAGGATCGTCCGGAAGACGCCGTCGACGCCCTCGATCTGGTTGTAGCCCTCCTTGGACTCGAGCGCGCGGACGGCGAGGCAGTAGCCCTCCTCGGCGACGATATACGGCGAGACGGCGACGTCGTGCGGCAGGCCGCAGGGCCCGGTGCTGGAGGCGACGTGGGTGGCAGTGATCATGGGGGGAGCGGGCAGCAGGGAGCGGGAAGCGGGGAAAGGCGAGGGCGTCTCAGCGGAAGCGCGTCAGGTTGGCGTCGGGGCATTCCCCGCTGGCGGCTCCCCATTCCCAGCTGCCCTCGCCGCGAGGAGGGCCTGGAGGCCGTAGATGCGCGTGAAGCCCTCGGCGTCGCGGCCGTCCCAGAGCGTCGCGCCCTCGCCGTAGGTCGCCACGCGGGCGTCCATGAGCGAGAACGGGCTCGTCACGCCGAGCACGCGCAGCGCGCCCTTGAAGAACTCGACGGTCGCGGTGCCCGTCACGCGCTGCTGCGACGACGCGAAGAAGGCCTCGACGTCGCGGAGAAGCGGGTCAAAGAACAGGCCCTCGTGGACCATGCCGCCGTACGTCTCGGCGAGCGCGGCCTTGTGGACGAGCTGGGCACGCGTCAGCACGATCTTTTCGAGCTCGCGGTGCGCGGCGATGAGCGTCAGCGCGCCCGGCGCCTCGAACGCGATGCGGCCCTTGATGCCCAGGATCGTGTCGCCGACGTGGATACCGCGGCCGACGCCGTGCGCCTCGCCGAGCGCCGAGATCCGCTCGATGAGGTCGACAGGCCCGGGAGCCTCGCCATCGAGCGAGACCGGGACGCCGGCGTCGAAGCCGATCGTGAATCGCAGCGGCGCGTCGGGCGCGTCCTGCGCGGCGACGGTGTGCGGCCACGCAGATTCGGGCAGGACGCCGTCCGTCACGTGCGTCTCGCGCCCGCCGATGGTCGTCCCCCACAGGCCGCGGTTCACCGAGTACGCCGTCGTCGCGGCCGACACCTCGACGCCGCGCGCTGCGAGAAAGGCCGACGACGCCTCGCGCGACAGGTTCATCGCCCGGATCGGCGCGAGCACCTGCACGTCGGAGCCAATGCGTGTCTCGGCGAGCAGGCGGAGCGCGCCGTCGAAGCGGACCTGGTCGTTGCCCGCGCCCGTCGACCCGTGAGCCAAGCGCGTCGCCCCGATCTGCACGGCCGCGTCGACGAGCGCCTCGGCCTGGACGACGCGCTCGGGGCCGACGCAGAGCGGGTACACGCCGCCGCGCAGCACGTTGCCCTGGATGAGGAAGCGCAGCACGCGCTCGAACAGGGCGGCGCGGGCGTCGATGGTCGTATGGCTCGCCGCGCCGAGGGCGGTCGCGCGCGCCTCGACGTCCGCGAGTTCGGCCGCGGTGAAGCCGCCCGTGTTCACGGTGACCGTGTGGACCGGCACGCCGTGCGTCTCGCGCAGGTACGGGACGCAGAACGAGGTGTCGAGGCCGCCGGAGAAGGCGAGGACGATGGGGCCTGTGGAGTCGGGCATCGGAGCGGGGGGAAACGAAAAACGCCGGCTCCCCGTGGGAGTCGGCGCGGCGTCGGACAGAGGCGCTGGGCGCTCGTCTGCTACTCGGGGCACGTACACCCCGACCGGTTCGCCGCGCGACGGAGTCGTCGCACGCGCGGGCTGGTCGGTCGGAGGGCGGAGTCGAGAATCATGGCGGGAGAATAGAGCCAGGCGCGTCCTCGGGCGTCCGGTCTGGACTTGATAGCGATCGTGGCTGGTTTCCGGGAGCGCTTCCAGCGTGCCTCAGTGGCCCGTGAGGCATGTTGTGAAAACGCTGGGAAGGGGTGCCGCGTCGGCTGTCTGTGCCCTCCCCAACGGCACAGATACGACGTCAGACGACCTCAACCGAGCCCGCAGCGACGCCGTTGAGCGCGTCCCAGAAGCCGGGGACCGAGACGTCCGCGGCCTCAGCGCCGATGATCGTCGTCGTGCTCGACGCGCCGAGGGCGGCGATGGCGGCGGCCATCGCGATCCGGTGGTCGCCGCGCGCGTCGACCGTCGCGCCGTGGAGCGGGCGGCCGCCGTCGATGACGAGCCCGTCGGGCTTCTCGCGCACGTCGGCGCCCATCGCGCGCAGGAAGGCGGCGGTGGAGGCGATGCGGTCCGACTCCTTGACGCGCAGCTCGGCCGCGTCGCGGATGGTCGTCCGCCCCTGCGCGAAGGCCGCGGCAACGGCGAGGACCGGGATCTCGTCGATGAGGTTCGGCACGACGTCGCCCGAGATCTCGACGCCCGAGAGGCCGGCCGGCGGCGCGTTCACGCGGACGTCCGCGAGGGGCTCGCCGCCGCGCTCGCGCTCGTTCGCCAGCCGGATGTCCGCGCCCATCGCCCGCAGGACGTCGATCACGGCCGCGCGCGTGGGGTTGACGCCGACGGCGTTCATCTGGATCACGGCCGCCTCGGAGATGCTGCCGGCGACGAGGAAGAAGGCGGCGGCCGAGACGTCGCGGGGGACGACGCGGAGGCCGGCGGGCGGTCGCAACCCGCCCGCGACGGTGATGTGGCGCTCGCCGCCCATCGTG
>JBBSUZ010000059.1:0-12466 GCA_038233965.1 Rhodothermales bacterium
CGACAAGGTCACGGCCGCGCTCGCGGCGTGAGGAACGGGGCCAGAGAATGGATGCCCTTCGGTAGCCAACTCTCGCGGCCCCATTTCAATTTTGTCATCCTGAGTGTAGCGAGCCCGAGGCGAGCGCAGCCGAAGGATCCCTGCCGCGCGAGGCGCCTCGACAGCGCGCTGACCCCGAGCACTGCGCTCGGCAACGATCCTTCGACAGGCTCAGGATGACGCTGTAGGAGGGGTATCGCTTGACGAATTCCATGCCCCATCCCTCAGCCCACATGGCCTCGACGGGCGTCTCGGTCGAGGCGGTGACGAAGACCTACCCCGGCCGACGAGGCAGCGCGCCGGTCGAGGCGCTGCGCGGCGTGTCGGTGGCCGTCGAGCCCGGCGCGTTCGTGTCGCTGCTCGGCCCGTCGGGCTGCGGCAAGACGACGCTGCTGCGCCTCGTCGGCGGCTTCGAGACGCCCGACACCGGCACGGTCGCGATGGGCGGGCGCGACGTCACGCGTCTGCCGCCGCAGAAGCGCCCGACGGCGATGGTCTTCCAGAGCTACGCCCTCTTCCCGACGATGACGGTCGGCGAGAACGTCGCCTACGGCCTCCGCGTGACGGGCGTGCCGAAGGCGCAGGCCGCCGAGCGCGCCGAGGCGGCGCTCCGACGCGTGGACCTCGCCGGCATGGGCGCCCGGCCCGTCGCGGCGCTCTCGGGCGGACAGCAGCAGCGCGTCGCGCTCGCCCGCGCCATCGCCGCCGAGCCCGCCGTGCTCCTGTTCGACGAGCCGCTCTCGAACCTCGACGTCGCCCTCCGCGAGCAGACGCGCGCCGAGATCCAGGCCATCCAGCGCGACCTCGGCACGACGGCGCTCTACGTCACGCACGACCAGCAGGAGGCGCTCGCGCTCTCGGACCACGTCGTGCTGATGCGACAGGGCCGCGTCGTGAGCGAGGGGCCGCCCGAGGCACTCTACGCCGCCCCGCCGACGGCCTACACGGCGAGCTTTCTCGGCGGCGCGAACGTCGTCCGCGATCCCGTTCTCGTCGAGCGCCTCACCGGAATGCTGCCGCCCGCCGGCCACGTCCTCGCCGTCCGCCCCGAGGCGCTCGTCCCGACGGACGCGGGCGTCCCGGCTCGGGCCATCGCGCGCCAGTTTCTCGGCGTCACCGCCGAGTGGACGCTCGAGGTCGACGCCGCCGAGGGCCCGCTCCGCCTCCGCCTCTGGACCGACCCCGCCACGCCGATGCCGGCCACGCTGGGTCTCCGCACCGACCATCCGCTCTGGGTCACGGACGACCTCCTGCCTGCCCCCTGACCCGTGAACGCCCGTCCTATCCTCTTCGGCACGCCCGGCCCGTCGCGCACGCTCGACGCTGGCCTGCTCATGCTCCGCCTCGGCCTGTTCGCGATGCTCGCGCTCGGCCACGGCCTCGGCAAGCTGCCCGTCTCGCAGGGCTTCATCGACAACACGGCCGGCATGGGCTTCCCGCTGCCGACGCTCTTCGCGTGGGCGGCGGCGCTCTCCGAGTTCGTCGGTGCGCTGCTGCTCGTGCTCGGCCTGATGACGCGCCCGGCCGCGGCGTTCGTCGCGGTCACGATGCTCGTCGCCTTCGCGCTCGCGCACGGCTTCGCGCTCACGGGCGAGGGCAGCGGTGAACTGGCGTTCGTCTACCTCGTCGGCGCCGTCACGCTGCTGCTGACGGGCCCGGGCCGCTTCTCGGTGGACGCCCAACTCGCGCGCCCGGTGATCCGTTACTGAGTGCGGCGGCACGGCCATAAAAAAGCCCGCCGGCCTTACGGGGCCGGCGGGCACATCGTCGGGGAGCGTCAGCGGCAGCAGCCGGTCCCCGTCGTTTGAAGCCTCAACGCGAGGTGTGAGAGCTTGGTGCCAGGAAACTGGCACTTCGGAATCTCTTCAACCGAGCGAGTCCGCCACGGCCGCCGGGCGCGCGGACGTCCACCGGATCTTGTCGCCCGGGACGAGCCCGAGCCGCCGCGAGTAGCCCGCCGGCACCTCGACGACGAACTGTGCCGGTCCGGTCGACGGCAGCGTCGCGAATGAGTACGGCACGGCGTCCTCGGCGATGTTGAGCAGCGTCGAGTCGGGCCCGTAGAACTGGATGTCGAGCGACTTCGGCGTGCTCGCCATGTAGAAGTTCTGCGCCTCGGCGTGGTCGAAGACGAACAGCATGCCGGTGTCGGCCGGGATCACCGCTCGCTCCATCAGGCCGCGCTCGCGCGTCGAGTCCGTGTCGGCGATCTCGATGTCGATCGTCTTGAGCGTGCGGCCGTCGCGGACGAAGTCGAGGCGGCCGTCGATGCGGAACGGCAGCGACGTCGAGGCGGGCGCGTCGGCGGTGGGGGCGGGCGTCTCGCTGCGGCAGCCGGCGAGGAGGAGGAGCGCCGATGCGAGCACACGCAGGTCAGGGACGATGTTCACTGGTTCCGGGTACGGACGGTGGGAGGGCGCGGGTCTGTTCTCGTACCCTGGACCGGATACCCCGCACCGGATTTTACCCCACGAGCTTGAGCGCGACGGCGTCCGAGACGGTCGCGCCCTCGGGCGTGAGGCGGAGGCGCTCGGGCGTCACGATGACGAGCCCGGCCCGGGCGAGCGCGGCCAGCTCGGCGCGCTTGTCCGTCAGCAGGTCGATGCCGTAGTCGCGCTCGAGCACGTCGAACGCGAGTCCGTCCTGGAGGCGGCGCAGGCCGAGCATGACGATCTCGTCCGCGAGGGTGTCCGCCCCGATCGTCTCGCGCGACTCGGTCGGGAGATGGCCGCCCTCGATCAGGCCCTGCCAGCGCCCGACCGTCGGGACGTTGCCCCAGCGCGCGGCGCGGCTCCGCGTCTCGCGCAGGAACGAGTGAGCGGACGGCCCGAGCCCGACGACGTCGCGGTGCGTCCAGTAGCCGTCGTTGTGGCGGCTACGCTGGCCCGGCCGCGCGAAGCTCGACACCTCGTAGTGCTCGAAGCCGCGCTCGGTCATGTAGCGGTCCGTGAACAGATAGCGCTCGGTCAGCGCGTCGTCGCCCTCGGGGATGACGAGCCCGTCGCGGACATGGCGCGCGAGCGGCGTCCGCTCCTCGACCGTCAGCGTGTACGCCGAGACGTGCGGCGCGCCGAGGCGCAGCGCCCGCTCGAGGTTCGCGCCCCAGATCTCGGCCGGCTGCTCGGGCAGGCCGAAGATGAGGTCGACCGAGAACCGCTCGAACGTCTCGGCCACGTTCGCGACGGCCGACTCGGCCTGCCCGGCGTCGTGCGCGCGGTTCATCCACGCGAGGTCGTCCTGGAAAAAGGACTGGACGCCGACCGAGACGCGGTCCACGCCGAGCGCCCGCAGACCGCGCAGGTACGCGAGCCCGTCCGCCCCGGCGACGTCCTCAGGGTTGACCTCGACCGTCGTCTCGGCGAGCGCGGACGTATCGAAGTGGCGATGCCCCAGGTCGAGCACGGCCGCCATCTCGCTCAGCGACAGCAGGCTCGGCGTCCCGCCGCCGACGTAGAGCGTCTCGATCGGGAGCGGCGGCCCGCCGCGCCGCACCTCGCGCCCGATCGCCTCGGCCTCGACGGCCAGCGCGCGGACGTAGCGGCCTGCGTCACGGCTCGTCGTCGTGAAGGCGTAGTCGCAGTAGATGCAGCGCTGCGAGCAGAAGGGGACGTGGACGTAGAGCGAGGCCAGCGGAGCAGGGGGGGGGCGGACAGGGAAGTTGTGGGACGGCCGGCCGGCGGACCGCGAAATCCCGACGTCTGGAACGCATCCGGCACGTCCGAGATGTGCGGTGCGGCTGTCCTTCACGCGGTGTGCAACTTTCGGCCCGTCACCGGGTGCAATCCGCCCCTTCACCCGACTCCTCCTCCTATGGGCGGCCAGTTCTTCAACATCTTCATCATTCTTGCTGTGATCGCGCTCGTCGCGTCGCTGCTCGGTTTCCGCGGCCTCGCCGGCATGTCGGCGAGCTTCGCCCGTCTGGCGCTCATCGCGGCGGTGATCCTGTTCGTGCTCGCCTTCGTGTTGTAGGCGGGCCCGTTGAGACGCCGCGGCGTCTGGATCTTCGGGTCCGGACGCCGTTTTTGTGACCGGGCGTCGGCACGCTGGCCTGAGGCGCCCCGGCGGGGCGTCTCTACGGGTGGATATTGCGGAATCCCTTTTCGACGGCCTGACATGCGCGCTCTCGTTCTCCACGGATCACCCGACTCGCCCGACGCCCGCGTCGATATGCTCGGCGACGACGCGCTGCCGGCCGGCGGCGTCCGGATCGCCGTCACGCACTCGTCGCTGAACTACAAGGACGGGCTCGCCGTCACCGGCGCGGGGCGGATCGTGCGCGGGGCGTTCCCGTTCGTCCCCGGCATCGACGCCGCTGGGACCGTTATGGCATCTGACTCCAGCGACTGGGCCCAGGGCGATGCCGTCGTTCTGACGGGCTGGGGCACGGGCGAGACGCAGTGGGGCGGCTTCGCCGACACGGCCGTCGCCGCGCCCGAGCACCTCGTCCGCCTGCCGGACGGCTGGACGCCCGCGCGCGCGATGGCCTTCGGGACGGCCGGACTGACGGCCGCGCTGAGCCTGCTCGCCGTCCGCCACGGCAGCCTCGCCGGCGGCGTCGAGGGCGGGTCGTGCCTCGTCACCGGCGCGTCCGGCGGAGTGGGGCAGGTCGCGGTCGGCCTGTTCGCCTGGGCTGGCTTCGACGTCACCGCTGTCTCGGGCACGCCGGATGCGTACGACGGCCTCCGCGCGCTCGGCGCCACGCACGTCGTCGGGCGCGACGCGCTCGCCGACGGTCCGCCGCTCGCGAAAGGGCAGTGGGACGCGGCCGTGGACACGGTCGGCGGAGCGCCACTCGCGCGCATTCTCGCGACGACGAACCGCCACGGCGTCGTCGCATCGTGCGGCAACGCTGCCTCGGCAGACCTCGCCACGACCGTCTTCCCGTTCATCCTGCGCGGCGTCACGCTCGCCGGGATCGACTCCAACACGGCCACGCCCGAGTCGCGCGTCGCTGCGTGGACGCTCCTCGCCGAGGCCGACCATGCGGGCGCCTTCGAGCATCTCACCACCACGACGATCCCGCTCGGCGACGTCCCGGACTGGGCCGCTCGCATCGTCCGCGGCGAGACCGTCGGCCGCGTCGTCGTGGACACGCGCGCATGACGGTCTCGCCCTGGCAGCGCCCGCTCGAAACTCCGGTGTTTGACGTCGCCATCGTCGGCGCGGGCATCATCGGGGCTGCGACGGCGCACGCGCTCTGCACGCTGCGCCCCGATCTGCGCGTCGTCCTGCTCGATTCCGAACGGGTTGCGCACGGGGCGTCGGGCCGAAACGCCGGCTTCCTGCTGCTCGGCACGCACGCCGACTACGCCTCGGCCGTCGACACCTACGGCCGCGACGTCGCCCGCCGGATCTGGGCCTTCACGTCCCAGAACCTCGACATGGCGCTCGCCCTGCCCGGCGCGGGCGCAGTCCGCACCGGCAGCGTCCTCGCCGCCGGCTCGCCCGACGAAGCCGACCGCCTCGTCCGCTCGCGCGACCTGCTCGCCGAGGACGGCGTCGCCTCGGACTGGCAGACCGCCGACCGACTCGGCACGCGCGGCTTCGCCGGGACGCTGCACATCCCGGACGGCGGGGCGGTCGACCCGGTCCGCCTCGTCCGCACGCTCGTCGCCGGGAGCGGCGCGGACGTCCGCGAGCACACGCCCGTCGAGCGTCTCGACGCGGACGGCGGACGTGTCCGACTGACGCTCTCGGGCGGCGGGACGGTCGAGGCCGAGCGTGTGCTCGTCGCGACCAATGCGCGCATCGCGGATCTCGTGCCGGGCGTGCCGGTCCGCCCCGTTCGGGCCCAGATGCTCGCGACCGCGGCCGTCGCGCCGTGCCTGCCCGTGCCCGTCTACTCGCACGACGGCTTCTTCTACGCCCGCCAGACGCCCGAAGGGACCGTCCTGCTCGGCGGCGCGCGCCACCTCCACGAAGTCGCTGAGGTCGGGCATGATGACGCGACGACGCCCGCGCTCCACGCCGACCTCGAGGCGTACCTCGCCCGTCACATCCCCGGTGCGGACGGTGCGGCCATCGTCCGGCGCTGGTCCGGCACGATGGGCTTCTCGCCCGACAGCCTGCCGATCCTCGCCGACGTCCCGGGCGTCCCCGGCGCGAGCTACGCCGCCGGCTTCACGGGCCACGGGATGGGGCTCGGACTCCGCTTCGGCGTCCTCGCCGCCCGCCATCTCCTCGGCCTGCCCGACGACGCGGATTCTCTGTTCAGCGCCGCCCGCCTCGCATCCTGACGTCGGCTCGTACGTTCACAACCCCTCACCCGACTCCATCCCGATGATCGACCGCCTGCCCGTCTCCGCGCTCGGCACCGACGCCCGCGCCGGGTTCCTCGTCCGCACCTACACGCACCTGCTCGGCGCGATTCTGGCCTTCGCCGGCATCGAGGTCTTCCTGTTCCAGTCCGGTATCGCGTATCCGATTGCCCAGGCGATGCTCGGGACGTCGTGGCTGCTCGTGCTCGGCGGGTTCATGCTCGTGAGCTGGTTCGCGAGCAAGACCGCTGCTCAGGCCGAGTCCAAGCCCGCCCAGTACGCGGCGCTCGCCGCGACCGTCGTGATGCAGGCGCTCATCTTCGTGCCGCTGCTCGCGATCGCGAACCAGATCGCGCCGGGCACGATTGCGTCGGCCGCGTGGGTCACGCTGATGGGCTTCACGGCGCTCACGGCCCTCGTCGTGTTCACAGGCAAGGACTTCTCGTTCCTCGGCTCACTCCTGAAGTGGGGCGGCATCGTCGCGCTCGTCGCCATCGTCTCGGCCGTCCTCTTCGGCTTCGAGCTCGGGACGTGGTTCTCGGTCGCGATGATCGCCTTCGCCGGCGCCGCGATCCTCTACGACACGGACAAGGTGCTGAACCACTACCCGGAAGACCGGCACGTCTCCGCCGCCATCGAGCTCTTCGCCTCGGTCGCCCTGATGTTCTGGTACGTCCTGCGCCTCTTCATGAGCCGTCGCTAAGCGCTTCGTTCAGGTAGGGACGGCCCGCTGAGCCGCCCGCTGCTCGAGCACGCCCCGTTCCGCCGCGCACGATCGACCGTGCGCGGCGGCTCGCGTTTCAGGCGCGCCGCCGCTGGCCGATATTGGCCCCATGACGTTGGCCCCGACCCTCCCGTGGACCGGCGACGCGCTGCTCGCGCTCGTCGCGGACCTGCTGCCGCTCCGGCGCTGCCTCACCGGGCAGGGCCTGCGCGAGACGCTCGCCCGCCTCGGCGAGATCGTCCCGGTCGCGGTGAGCGAAGTCCCGACGGGCACGGAGGTCTTCGACTGGACCGTCCCGCCCGAGTGGCGCGTCCGAGAGGCCACCATCGGATTACCGGACGGCCGGCGCATCGCCGACTGGCAGACGAGCCCGCTGCACCTCGTCCAGTACAGCGGGCCCGTCCGCGACCGGATGACGTTTGCGGAATTGCGCCCGCACCTCCACTCGCTGCCCGAGCAGCCCGGCCTCGTCCCGTACCGCACGGCCTACTACGCGCCGACGTGGGGCTTCTGCCTCGCCCAGACGGACCTCGACGCGCTGGCCGACGCGCTCGGCGAGACCGGCGAAGCGGAGGTCGTGATCGATGCAGACCTCTTCGACGGGTCCATGTCCTACGGCGAGATCGTCGTGCCGGGCGAGACGGACGACGAGATCCTGATCTCGGCGCACGCCTGCCACCCGGCTCTCGCCAACGACAACGCGAGCGGGCTGGCCGTCGCCGCTGCACTCGCGGCCGAGCGCCTCGCCGGCCCGATGCGCCGCCACACGCTGCGCGTCCTGATCGCGCCGGGCACGCTCGGCGCCATCGCGTGGCTCGCCCGCAACCCGGACGCGCTCGGCCGGATCAAACACGGGCTCGTCCTCGCGAACCTCGGCGACGCCGGCGGCTTTACCTACAAACAGTCACGCCGGGGTACGCTCCACGCGCCGCTCGCCATCGATCGCGCCGTCGCGCTCGTCATGCGCGACGCCGGCGAGCCCCTCGACGTGCGCCCGTGGACGCCCGACGGCTACGACGAGCGTCAGTTCGGATCGCCCGGGATCGACCTGCCCGTCGGCCGGCTCACGCGGACGCCCCACGGCGAGTACCCCGAGTACCACACGTCCGGCGACAGTCTCAGTCTGCTGCGCCCCGCATCGCTCGAAGGCTCGCTGAACGCGCTCCGCACCATCCTCGACGTGCTCGACGGCGACGGGCGGTTCGTCAATCGCGCCCCGTTCGGCGAGCCGCAGCTCGGCCGCCGCGGCCTCTACGCGCCGATCGGCGGACTCGCGCACCCGCCCGAGGCGCAGGCCGCTCTGTCCTGGGTCCTCGCCCTCGCCGACGGCGAGCACGCGCTGCTCGACACGTCAGAACGCTCCGGCCTGTCGTTCCAGACCATCCGGACCGCAGCCGACCGACTGCTGGACACCGACCTGCTCGAGCCGCTGTCATGACCTACCACCCGCCCGATCCCGCCCGCTGGGCCGCGTCCCGCGCGCACCAGGCCGCGATGCACCGCCTGGTGCCGGGCGGCGCACACACGTACGCACGCGGCGACGACCAGATGCCCGAGGCCATGCCCGTCGTGATCGCGCGCGGGCAGGGCTGCCGCGTCGAGGACATCGACGGCAACCGGTACATCGAGTACGGAATGGGATTGCGGGCGGTAACGCTCGGGCACGCCGAGCCCCGCGTGACGGCGGCGGCGGCCGAGTGGCTCGCGCGCGGCGTCGCCTTCTCGCGCCCGAGCACGGTCGAGCGGACCGCCGCCGAGACGTTCCTCGAGACCGTCCCGACCGCCGAGCGCGTCAAGTTCTGCAAGGACGGCTCGTCTGCCACGACCGCCGCCGTGACGCTCGCCCGCGCCGCGACCGGCCGCGACGTCGTCGCCATCTGCGGCGACCACCCGTTCCTGAGCCAGTCCGACTGGTTCATCGGGACGACGGACATGGACGCCGGCATCCCGCAGGCCGTCCGCGACCTCACCGTCGCGTTCCCGTACGGCGACGTCCCCGCCCTCGAAGCCGTCCTCGACGCGCACGCAGGCACCGGTTCCGGTGCCGTCGCGTGCGTCGTGATGGAGGCGACGCGCGGCGCCGACGACCCGAGCGCCTACCTCCGGGACGTCCAGGCGGCGTGCCGGGCACGCGGCGTCCTGTTCGTGCTCGACGAGATGATTACCGGCTTCCGCTGGCACGCGTCCGGCGCGCAGGGGCTCTACGGCCTCACGCCCGACCTGTCGACGTTCGGCAAGGCCCTCGCCAACGGCTTCTCGGTCTCGGCCCTCGCCGGCCGGGCGGACCTGATGGACCTCGGCGGCATGACGACGGACGCCGACCGCGTCTTCCTCCTCTCGTCCACGCACGGCGCCGAGACGCACGCGCTCGCCGCGGCCGTCGCCGCGATGACGATCACGCGCGAGTGCGACGCCGTCGGCGCGATGGACCGCGCCGGCGCGCGCCTGCGCCGCGGCGCGCAGCAGGCCATCGACGCCGCGGGCGTCGGCGGGTTCGTCGGCCTCGCCGGGCGCGACTCGAACCTCGTCTTCACCACGGCCGACGCGTCGGGTCTCGCGAGCCAGCCGTACCGCACGCTGATGCTCCAGGAGCTCACGCGCCGGGGCATCCTCGGCCCGAGCTTCGTCGTCTCCGCCGCTCACGACGACGCGGCCATCGACGAGACCGTCGACGCATTCGCACAGGCCTGCCGCGTCTACCACGACGCCCTCGACGCCGGATCGGTCGACGCGTTCGGCGTCGGCCGGCCCGTCCAGCCCGCGCTGCGCCGCCGCGCCGGGACCGTCTGGACCGATCATTCCTTCCTCACGCCCACTCCGAGCCCATGAAAGTCGTCCTGTTCTGCGGCGGCCAGGGGACCCGCATCCGCGACCACTCCGGCGTCCTCCCGAAGCCGATGGTGGCCGTCGGCTACCGGCCCATCCTGTGGCACGTGATGAAGTACTACGCGCACTTCGGGCACACCGATTTCGTGCTGTGCCTCGGCCACGGCGCGGACCACATCAAGCGCTACTTCGTCGGCTACGACGAGACGGTCTCGAACGACTTCGTGATGACCGGCGGCCGCAACGTCGAGCTGCTCCGGTCCGACATCCACGACTGGCGCATCACGTTCGTGGACACCGGCTACGAGTCGAGCGTCGGTGAGCGCCTCGCCGCCGTCCGCCCCTTCCTCGACGGCGACGAGTGGTTCCTCGCCAACTACGCCGACGGCGTCACGGACGCCCCGCTGGACCTCGTCATCGCGGAGGCGCAGGCCTCTGGCCGCGCCGCGACGTTCCTCGGCGTCCATCCGAACTACACCTCCCACGTCGTCACAGCCGACGCGTCGGGCGAGGTCACGGATGTCCAGCACGTCACCGAGATCGGCCTCCGCATCAACGGCGGCTTTTTCGTGATGCACCAGCGCGTCTTCGACTACATCCACCCCGGCGAGGACCTGCTGAGCGAGCCCGCCCAGCGCATGCGCGCTGCTGGCGACCTCGGCATGGTCCGCCACGACGGCTTCTGGGCGTGTATGGACACGTTCAAGGAGAAGCAGCTCCTCGAAGACATCTTCGTCCGCGGCGACGCCCCGTGGGAGGTCTGGAAGCCGCGCCACGGCTGGTCCGGCGATGGCCTCGCCGGCGAGCCGCTGACGTACGGGTAAGGTTGAAAGGTTGAAAGGTTGAAAGGTTGAAAGGTTGAAAGGTTGAAAGGTTGAAAAGTTGAAAAGTTGAAAAGTTGAAAGGTTGAAACCGGGCGTATTAAACAGTTCCATCCAATGCAATATATCCCTCCAATCATATCATCCGGATCGAGTCCGGGATAACATGATTGGAGGGAGCGGTTGACGTCGGGCGTCGGCGCGGTTGCTCCCGCCCCGCTGCCCGCTGCCCGCTGCCCGCTGCCGTTGCTTCCTTGCTGACACCTGCCCGCTCGCCTCCCGCTTCCCGTGTTCGCTCTCCCTGACGCACTCGGCCGCACCGCGGCGACGCCGCTGCACCTCGTGTGCTTCGGCGCGCACTCGGACGACGTCGAGATCGGGGCAGGCGGGACGGTGCTGCGAGTGCTCGCAGAGCGGCCGCACGTCCACGTCCGCTGGGTCGTGCTGTCGGGTGGCGCGACGGAGCGCGAGGCCGAAGCGCGCGCGTCGGCCTCCGCCTTCCTGATCGGAGCCGCGAGCGCGACCGTCGACGTCCACGACCTCCGCGACGGTCTCTTCCCGCAGGACGCCGAGGCGCTGCGCGCCATCGTCCGCGCCACTCGCGACGCCGGGCCGGCCGACTTCGTCCTGACGCACCGTACCGCCGACGCCCATCAGGACCACAGCGCCGTCGCCGAGGCGACGTGGCAGGCGTTCCGCGGGACGCCGCAGATCGCGGCCTACGAGATCCCCAAGTGGGACGGTGACCTCGGCCGCCCGAATGCCTACGTCGCTCTCGACGACGCGACGGTGGCGCGCAAGGCGGACCTGCTCATGACGCACTTCCCGAGCCAGGCCGGCAAGCCGTGGTTCGACGCCGAGACGTTCCGCTCCATCCTGCGCATCCGCGGCGTCGAGGCACAGGCGCGTTACGCCGAGGCCTTCGACTGCCCCAAACTCGTCTGGCGATGACCCGAGCGCGCATGACCGGCACCGGGCCAGCCTCCCTGCGACGTCCGCTCTCCCTCGGGAGCGGGACATCGGGACCGGAGGAACGGGTGAGGGGACGCAAACGCTCGCCCGAGCGCGGCATCCGGGTGCTTGCGATCCTGGCGGTCCTCGCCGGCTGCGAAGGCCGCGCCGAGCCCGTCGACATCATCGTGCCGGCCTCCACCGTCGGAGCCGACGTCGCGGCCTTCAGTCCGGCGAGGCCACCGGCGGCATGTCCACCTGACGAGGTGCGCGTCGAGGCGGGCTGCCGACCCGCACGTGATGCCTACGCAGCGCCCGGCGGACGCACCGTCGTCGTCGACGGACGGACGGGACGCGACGACGCGGACGGCTCGGCCAACCACCCGTGGCGGACGCTCGCTCGGGCCGCGCAGGCAGACGCGCTGCGACCGGGCGACGCCGTCCTGATCCGCGCCGGGACGTACCGCGAGACGCTCGCGCCACACGTCGGCGGGAGCGGGCCCGATGCCCGCGTGACCTTCGCCGCCTACCCGGGCGAATCCGTCGTGATCTCGGGCGCCGACCCGGCCGACGGCGGCTGGACGCGCTCGGGCCGCGCGTGGCGGCGCGCGTGGGGTGGGGGAGACGCCCGGCCGTACGCCGACGGCGACTGGCACTTCCGCCGCCCCCTCGTGGTCGCCCGGGGCCGCGTGCTCCGGCCCGTCGAAACCGTCGCCGACCTCGTGCCCGGCACGTTCATGGTCGACGGCCCCGACGACGCGCCGACCGCCCTCGTCGCCCGGTTCGACGGGGACGCCGCGCCGGCTGCGGCCGGTCCGATCGAGGTGACGGCGCGGACGTACGGCATC
>JBBSUZ010000060.1:0-12451 GCA_038233965.1 Rhodothermales bacterium
CGTCTCTCAAGGCCGCGTGAAATGCGCTACTCGGCCGCGCGGAAGATCGGGGCGCCGTCGAGGACCGTCATCACGATGCGGGTGGCGAGGATCTGCTCGGGTGGGGCAGACATCAGGTCCTGCGAGAGCACGACGAAGTCCGCGCGCTTGCCTGGCTCGAGGCTGCCGACCTCGTCCTCCATGAAGCCCGCGTAGGCGGCGTCCAGCGTGAAGCCGCGCAGGGCCTCGTCGCGCGTGAGCGCCTGGTTGCCGTGCCAGCCGCCGCCGGGCTGGCTCGCCGCGTCCTGCCGCGTCACGGCCGCGTAGAAGCCGAGCAGCGGCGGGACGCGCTCGACCGGGAAGTCGGAGCCGAGCGCGAGGCGGGCGCCAGCGTCGACGAGCCGCCGCCACGCGTAGGCCCCGCGCACGCGGTCCGCCCCGAGGCGCGTCTCGGCCCACGGCATGTCGGACGTCGCGTGCGTCGGTTGGACGCTCGCGATGATGCCGAGCGAGGCGAAGCGCTCGATGTCGCTCAGGGCGAGAACCTGCGCGTGCTCGACGCGGTGGCGGCCAGGCCCGCCGCCCGTCGCAGCGATTGCGGATTCGTAGGCGTCGAGGACGGCCCGGTTGGCGGCGTCGCCGATGGCGTGCGTGTTGACCTGATGGCCGCAGCGCATCGCGCGCGCGGCGATCTCCTCCAGCGTGCCCTCGGGCATCTGCATCAGGCCGCGGTTGTGCGGGTCGTCCGAGTAGTCCGCCAGGAGCGCCGCGCCGCGGCTGCCGAGTGCTCCGTCGGCGTAGAGCTTGACGGAGCGGGCGACGAGGCGGCCCGACGGGTCGGCCATCTGTCCGCCGGGATGCGCCGCGCAGAAGGCGTCGACGGCGTCGGGCTCGATCATCGCGTAGACGCGGATCGGCAACTGGCCCGCGGCGATGGCCTGCTCGTAGAGCGCAAGCGCGCTCAGCGGCACGCCGGCCTCGTGGACGCCCGTCATCCCGGCCGCCGCCGTCTCGGCCGTCGCGCGGCGCAGGCCCTCGGTCATCGTCTCGACCGACATCGCGGGCACGGACGCGTCGACGAGGGACTGCGCGGCGTCGACGAAGACACCAGTCGCGCGGCCCTGCGCGTCGCGGAGGAGGTGGCCACCAGGCGGGTCGGCGGGGGCCGGCGCGTCGGGGTCGAGGCCGGCGGCGCGGAGCGCGGCCGTGTTGGCCCATGCGGCGTGGCCGTCGATGCGCTGGATCCAGACGGGCCGGTCCGGGAAGGCGGCGTCGAGGTCCTGCCGCGTCGGGAAGGCGCCGTCCGTGCCCCAGTCGGTCTGGTCCCAGCCGCGGCCGGTCAGCCAGCCCTCGGGCGACGTCGCGGCGAAGGCGGCGAGGCGCGCGCGGACGTCGGCGACGGACGTCGTGCCGACGAGGTCGGCCTGCATCAGCGACTGGCCCAGCCCGAGCAGGTGCGCGTGGGCGTCGATGAGGCCGGGAATGACGGTCTGGCCGGCGAGGTCCATGCGGTCCCACCCGTCGCGTCCGGCCTCGACGTCCGCCCGGCTGCCCACGGCGACGATGCGGCCGGCGTCGACCGCGAGGGCCTCGGCGCGCGGATGCGCCGCGTCGACGGTGTGGATGCGGGCGTTGACGACGACGTAGCGCGACGGGGGCGTGGGCTGGGCCGAGGCGGCGAGGGGCATCAGGGCGGCGAGCAGCAGGGCGCGCATGGGGCGGTGAGCGGGTGCGCCCGCAACCTACGCGCCCGGCGTGCGCGGCGTGCGCTCGAGCCAGAGCGTGACGGGCCCGTCGCCGACGAGCGTCACCTCCATGTCGGCCCCGAAGCGGCCCGTCGGGACCGGCCGCCCGAGGGCGGCTTCGAGGTCGCGGACGTACTGCTCGTAGAGCGCGCGGGCGGCGTCGGGCGCGGCGGCGCGGATGAAGCTCGGCCGCGTGCCCCTGGCGACGTCGCCGGCGAGCGTGAACTGGCTCACGACGAGCGCGTCGCCGCCGACGTCCGCGAGCGAGCGGTTCATGCGGCCGTCGGCGTCGGGGAAGATGCGCAGGGCGGCGGCCTTGTCGGCGAGCCACCGCGCCTCGGCCGGCGTGTCACCGGCGAGGACGCCGAGCAGGACGAGCAGGCCCGGCCCGATCTCGCCGACGGTCTCGCCAGCGACGCGGACGCGGGCGGAGTGGGCGCGCTGGACGAGGGCAATCATGACGGAGCAGAGTCAGGGGACGGCCTGAGACGGCGCGACCGGCGCGCGGGTCCGGGCGGCGCGGCGGGGACGCGGCGGTTCCAACGCTGCCCGCTGAACAGGCCGACGCGCGGGTTGGCACGGGTCTGCAGACGGCTCGGGAAACGCACCCGGACGCCGCCATGCAACAGACGCTCTTCTGCCTCGCCGCCATCCTCGTCTTCTCCGTCTTCGGCCTGTCGCGCCACCGCGCCATCGCCGCGGACCAGCACGCCGAGGCGCGCCGCGCGACCGAGGCCGCCGCCCTCGGGACGGCCGAGCGCTGGGCCGCGACGCTGCGCGACGCCGCCTTCGACGAGGCCGACGTCCCGCGCACCGCCATGCGCCTCGCCGGCGAGACGACCGGCCTCACGCCCACGGCCCGCTTCGGCGCGACCGAGGAGGCCACCGCTGCCGCCTTCGACGACGTCGACGACTACCACGGGTTCGACCGGGTCGAGACCGCCCGCGCCGCGCTCGGCCTCGTGAGCGTCCGCGTCCGGATCGCCGTCCGCTACGCCGACCCGGCGACGTTCGCGCCCGTCGCGGGCCCGACGACGGCCAAGGTCGCCGTCATCACCGTGACCGAGGTGCGAACGGACGGGCAGACGCCGGCCATGGCCACGCTGCCGGTTCGCGTGACGCCCGCCGGCCAGTTCCTCCACTCCTGAGCCCCGCTCCGTCCCGAGCCGCACCGCCGCCATGACCGTCATCTTCGACCACCTCATCGCCGTCGTCGCCGGCGTGATCCTGCTCGGGTCGCTGTTCGTGATCCAGCAGCGCGACCGCCTCACGCGCGTCGAGGCCACGCTGGCCGACGCGACGCGCGTCCGGACCGACGCAGTGCTCGACATCGTCACGCGGGACACGGACAACCTGCTGCCGGCCGCGCAGGCCGCCGTCCTCATCGGTGGCGCCTACCCGACGCGCGTCGTCCGGACGGGCGCGGTGACGTCCGAGTACACGCTCGCGACGCTCGTCCGCGACACGCCCGATGGTGCGGCCACTCCCGCGATCGTGCGCTACGAGTCCACGGCGACCGGCGACTCGGCGGCCGTCGCCGGGCAGCGGCTGGCGCTCTACCGCCTCGTCCGCCGCGTCGACCGCGGGTCGGGCTTCGACGCCGGGACGCCGATGGGCGGGACCGTGACCGACTTCCACGTCGTGTTCGGCCGCGCGGTCGGCGGCGACGTCGAGAGCGGGGCGGCACCCGTCGGCGTGTCGCACGTCCGCGTGCAGGTCGCGATGGCCGCGCCCGGTGCCGGGCGCATCGCCCACGACCAGACGTCGCGCCGCGCGACGCTCGTCGCCCGCGCCGAGGCGACGGTGAGACCGCAGAACCTCGGGGCCGTCCGGTAGCGCGAGGGCGGGCGCCGGCGTGACCGATTCGCCCGCTGATCGCGCTAAACGCAAGACCGGCACGGGGTTGAGAGACACGCTCGCATCACGCCTTCCGCTACCGCCATGGGTCGCTTCCTGCTCCTCGTCATCGCCGCCGCCGTCATCGGCAGCATCGCCCTCACCGCCGGCCGGCCGGACCTCGACGCCGCCGGCCAGGACCGCGAGTCGGCCGGGGCCGCGCTCGCCCGTAACGCCGCCGACGCGGCCTCGGCGGCCGTCGCGGGCGACATGGTGGACCCCGCGACGCGCCGCTTTCGGACCGCGCTCACGCTCCCGACCGACCTCCGCTTCGACGGAGACCGCGCCCACATCGACGGTTACCGCCTCGAGGACGGCGGTCGCACGGCCGTCGTGACCGTCACCGGCTTCGCGGCCGGCGTCGCGCACCAGGTCACGAGCCGCTACCGGCTCGGCCTCTCGGACTTTCCCGGCCCGCTCTGGATCGACGCACCCCTCGCGACGGCGACCGTCTCCGGCGCGACCATCTCGGGCACCGGCCCCGACGGCACGACGCGCCCGGTCTACTTCGACGCCAGCCGCTTCGCGGACTACCGCCTCGGCTCGACGGTCCCGCTCGCGACCGTCACCGGCGCGCTCGGGGCGCAGATCGGCCGCGCCCGGTCGTCGCTGTCGGTCCAGAGCCCGATGGACGCCGTCCGCACCGCGGCGGGCGGCACGCCGACGATCGCCGAGCTCGACGGCGCCGCCGTGACCGCCTTCGGCTCCACCGACTTTCTGCTGAGCGGCGCGACCACGATCACCGGCACGCGCAGCTACGGCCACTTCGGCGACGCCGACGACCCCGACCCGCGCATCGTCCGCGTCACGGGCCCGCTGACGATCCCGGCCGGCGCGACGCTGACGGGCAACGGCATGCTGATCGTCCAGGGCGACCTGAGCGTCGCGGGGACGCTGCGGTGGGACGGGCTCGTGCTCGTGACGACGCCCGCGCAGCGCGTCTCAGTCGACCTGCCCGGGACGGTCGAGATCCGCGGCTCCTTCCTCGTCGATCAGGAGGCGCCGCCGCCGGGCGGCCACACGGACCTGACGGTCAACCGCGACATGACGGGCCGCTGGGCGACGCCGGGCGGCGAGAGCGGCGCGGGCCGCGGCGGCTACTGGTGGGGCTTGCGCCACACGCACCGCATCGAGAGCACGATCCCGAACCGGACGTTCTACTTCGCCGAGCCCGGAGCGAGCCGCCACGAGGGCTACACGCGCTTCGAGCAGACGCTCGCCGCAGCCGGCGGGCCGGTCTATCTCCGCTTCAAGAACCCCGAGAACCACGGCGCGTCGCGCGTCCGCATCCGCCTGGGTGGGACCGATTACACCGCGTCGGTTTCGGCAGGCTTCCCGGCCGGGCTGGCGAGAACGGGCGACCCGCACGCGACGCGGACCTTCTCGCCGAACCAGCTCGACAGCCTCGTCGTCGAGATCCGCAGCCTGCGCATGCTCGCGCACCTCACCAACCGCGACGCGTCGGGCATCGCGCCGACGTCGCCGAACTGGATGCCGGGCGGGCTGTGCTCGGACCGCCCGGCGTGCGTCGGGCAGGTGCAGGACCGCGACGGCGCGCTCGCGCTCGAGATCGTCCGTGCGAGTGACGACCGCGTCATTTACGACGCCTCGATGTACTGGCACACGCAGGACCCGGGCGGCTCGGAGCACCGCGCCGAAGAGGCGGCCGAGGCGGCGTGGCGGGCGTCGATCGCGGCGGGCACGGGCTACGGCACGCGCCTCGCGCTCGGCTCCGGCACGACGCTCGCGTTCAGCATCCCGCGCATGACGCCGATCGCGGCGCGCCTGGGCCTGACGGGCGGCGCCGTGACGCACCTCGGCTCGACGAGCCGGCACTGGACCATCGGCGAGAGCGCGGCGTCGTCCGCGACCGGCGACGGCGCGGCGGTGACGGTCTGCGCGGCCGGCTCCACGCAGTCGCTCGCAGCGGCCTCGGCGCGGGCCGCGATGCGCCGCGGCGCGACGCTCGGCGCCTGCTGACGTGCGACGGTGACGGGAGAGCGGGCACAGCACGCTGTGCCCCTACGGGCGGTCGATGCGAGGTCGGCACCCCTACCTTCGGGGCTCGCCTCCCGGTTTCCCCTCGTGATCGTCCTCGGCATCGACCCCGGCACGCGCCACTGCGGCTACGGCGTCATCGCCGTCGAGCGCGGCCGCGAGACCGTCCTCGACTACGGCGCGCTGCACATGCCCGAGTCGATGGACCACACGATCCGGCTGACCAAGATCTACGAGCAGGTCGTGGCGCTCGTGGACCAGCACCACCCGGACGAGGCGGCGGTCGAGATGCCGTTCTACGGCAAGAACGCGCGCTCGATGCTCGTCCTCGGGCGCGCGCAGGCGGCGGTGATGCTCGCGGCCGTCCACCGGCAGGTGCCAATCGCGCAGTACGCCCCGGCCGAGGTCAAGAAGGCCGTGACAGGCAAGGGGCAGGCCACAAAGGACCAGGTGTGGTTTATGATCCGGCAGCAGCTCGGCGTGACCGAGGACCGCGGGCTGGACGCGTCCGACGCGCTCGCGGTCGCGCTGTGCCACGTCCACCGCGCGACGACGGGGCCGGCGGCGGGCGCGCCGAAGGACTGGGCCGCGTTCATCGCCGCCAACCCCGGCCGCGTCCGCGGCTGACGGCTAAACACGACCGCGCCCCGCTCCGTGTGGTGCCGGAGCGGGGCGCGGACGGTCTCGCGGGCGGCGTCAGCGGCGCGGGCCTCGGCCGGCGTGCCTGCCGCGCGTGAGCGCGGAGTGGACCGCCAGCGTCGCGCGCTGCGGCGGCGTCAGGACCGCCGCGGCCTGGGCCCGACGCGCCTCGCCGGCAGCCCGGCGGGCCTCGGGCGTCTGACCCTCGGTCCGGGCCGGGCGCGAGGTGCGGAGGGCGTCGAGCGCCTGCTGCTGCTGGGGCGTCAGGCCGAGCACGCGGGTCCGGGCGGCCTGCGCGGCGTCGCGGCGGGCGCGCATCTCGGCCGTGCGCTGGCGCTGCTCGGGCGTCCGCACGGCGTCGAGGCGCGTCTCGACCTCGGCGCGGAGCGCGCGCTGCTGGTCGGCGAACTGGGCCGGCGTGATCTGGCCGGCGCGGCGCTGCTCGCGGAGGGCGCGGACGCGCGGCGCGAACTCGACGCGGATGCCTCGCATCGCGGCGCGGCTCGGGTCGTCGGCAGCGCGGCCCGGGCGAGCCTCGCCGCGACGTCCACCGCGGGCACCATCGCGACGGCCGTCACGGGCACCGGGGCGCATGCCGCCACGTCGGCCTCGGGCGCCACCGGGACGCGCACCGTCGCGGCGGGCGCCACGGGCCGGGGCGAGGGCGGCGACCTGCTCGGGCGTCAGGAGCGCGCCGATCTCGGACGAGGCGGCCCACAGCGCGGCGGCGTCGGTCTGGCCGGCGTAGCGGGCGCCGACGGCCGAGATGCGCGCCTGCTGGTCCGGCGTGACCGTCAGGCCCAGCGCGGCGGCACGGACGGACACGTCCGGCGGGGCGGGACGCGAGGCGGGTTGCGCGGCGGCCGCGATCGGGAGGGCGGCCGCGAGGACGGCCAGAACGAGGGGTCGGGTCATGGGTCGGACGAGCGCGTCGTCGTGTGGTGTGGCGACGGTACGGCGGCCGATGCGCGTCTGGTGCGGCCGGAACCGCCGCGCGAGCCAACGCCATCGGACGGGCATCGGTCCGTGACCATTCCGCCACAGTCGCGACCGGATCGCAGCCGCCCGGGGGCTATTCGGCCCGTCCCGTTTCTCCTCACAGCCAGCCCGCGCCGCGCGCCCACGCGACCGTCTCCGCCATGCCCTCGGCCAGCCCGACCGTCTGCCGGTACCCCAGCCGCGTCTCGGCCTTCTCGACCGAGCACACCCACGCGTGCCGCGCCGCCTCGGCCTTGTCGCGCGTCAGCGGCGGTAGCGACCCGCGCACGCGGCCGATGCCCTCGGAGACGGCCCCGGCGAGTCCCATCGCGGCCGTCGGGACGGGCAGCGACCACACGCGCCGCCCGAGCGCGTCCGCCATCGCCTGCCGCACCTCGCTCCACGCGTAGCCGCGCTCCGAGCCGATGAAGTACGTCTCGCCCGGCGTCTGCGCCGCGAGCACCATCCCGGCGACGAGGTCGCGGACGTGGACGAGCGACAGCCGCCGCGCCCGCCCGTCGCCGACGACGGCGAAGACGCCGCGGCTCGCCGCGCGGATCATCTCGAAGATGTCGGCCTCGCGCGGCCCGTAGACAGCCGGCGGGCGCACGACGACCGGCCGCAGGTCGGAGAACTCGTCCGCAACCATGCGCTCCATCGTGGCCTTGGAGCGGCCGTACATCGAGAGCGGGCGCGGCGCGTCGGCCTCGGTCGCCGGGACCGGCGCGCCGCCCGGCATCACGCGGTTCGGGCCCATCGCCTCGAGGCTGCTCGTCACGACGAGCTCGCGGACGTCCGGCGCGGCGTCGCGGACGGCCGCGAGCAGGCTCCGCGTCCCCCCGACGTTGGCGCGGTCGAGCGTCGCCTGATCCCGCGCGCGCGTCATCCCGGCGACGTGGTAGACGGCCTCGGCTCCCTGGAGCGCGTCGCGGAGCGCGTCGCCCGAGAAGAGGTCGCCGTGGACGTGGGTGACGGGCATTCCCGCGAGCCACTTCGGGTCCGACCGGACGAGGCACCGCACCTCGCCGACGCCGCGCGCGAGCAGCGCCTCGACGAGGTGGCTGCCGACGAAGCCCGTTCCTCCGGTGACGAGCGCGACGGACGGCGGGGAGGGCGGCATGGACGCGAGGAGAGAGACCGCCCTACGCCTCCTCGCCCCGGGCGGTTCGGCCCGACCCGTCCGTCAGAACCAGCCCGAGCCCCCGCCGCCGGACCAGCCCAGGCCGTGACGGGCGAGATACCAGACCGCCGCGATGTCGATGACGGCACCGACCGAGAGCGGAAGCCCGGCCCCGGCCCGTCTCCACGGCCGCTCGACACGGTCCACATCCGAGAGCGCGAACGCGCCCGTGTTGAGGCGAAGCGTGTCGGGCGTGAGCATGACGACGGTTCCGGCGCGCGCCTCGCCAGAGTTCAGTCGGACCGTGAGCACGTCGCCGGTCGCGGGCGGCCGGGTCGCGATGTCGGCGCGGGCCGTCGTGGCGTCCGCCCGGCGCTCGCGGTTGGTGTCGGCCGCGAGGCCGGCACCCAGCGCCGTGCATCCCTGAAGTGCACAGACGGCGACTAGGAGGAAGGTGACGCGCATCGGCAGAGGTGAGAGCGGGGCAGAAGTCTAGCGCATCGCCCTGTCCAGAGCCTGATCCGATCGCACTACGCCTGCTCCACGGCCCGCAGGCCGATGACGCACTCGGTGTGCGTCGTGTGCGGAAAGAGGTCGACGGGCTGGACGGCCTCGATGCGGTAGCCGTTGCTCGTCCGCTCCATGAGGCGCGCGAGGTCGTCGGCCTGCGTCTTGGGGTTGCACGAGACGTAGACGAGGCGCTCGGGCCGCAGGTCCGCGATCTGGTCCACGACTTTGGGATGCATGCCGGCGCGCGGCGGGTCCACGATGAGGACGTCCGGGCGGCCGTGCTCGGCGACGAACTCGGGCGTGAACAGCTTGAGCATGTCGCCGGCGACGAACGTCGTGTTGGTGACGCCGTTGGCCTCGGCCGCGGCGCGCGCGTTCTGGACCGCCTCCTCGATGAGCTCGACGCCGACGACGCGCGCGACCTGGTCCGCGACGAAGAGCGAGATTGTGCCGGTGCCGCAGTAGAGGTCGTAGACGAGGTCGGTCGGTTTGAAGCTCGCCATCTCCGCCGCGACGCTGTAGAGCGTTTCGGCCTGCCGCGTGTTGGTCTGGAAAAAGGCGTTGGAGGCGATCTCGAACGTGTGCTTGCCGATGCGGTCGCGGATCGTGCCCGGCCCGAAGACGACGTGCGCGTCGCCGTACGACGTGTTCGCGAGGCCCTCGTTGACCGTGTTGACGAAGGTCGTCGCCTCGGGGAAGCTCAGCCGCAGGAAGGCCGTGATGGTGGCGAGGCGCTCGGGGTCGTGGGTCCATGTGACGAGGTTGACCATGCGGTCCTCCGTGCTCGCGGACGTCCGGATGACGAGGTGGCGCAGCCAGCCCGTGTGCTCGCGGACGTGCCACGGGGCCCAGCCCTCGTGCTTCGCGAGGTCGCGGATGCCGTTGACGAGGTTGGCCGACCACTCGGACTGCAGGAAGCACGTCTTGAGGTCGAGCACCTTGTCGAAGCGGCCGGGCACGTGCAGCCCGAGCGCGAAGGTGCGGTCGAAGTCTTCCTCGGTCGCGATCTCGGCGTCGGTGAGCCAGCGCTGCGCCGAGAACGAGAATTCCATCTTGTTGCGGTAGTAGTAGATCCCGCCCGAGCCCTCCTCGTGCTGCGCGCCGATCGTCTCGCGGACCGGCACGTCGCCGAGGTCCAGACGCCCGCCGTCCGCCGTGTGCACGTGCGTGAGGCTCCGCTCGACGGCCTCGCGCTTCATCTCGAGCTGCGCCGGGTACGCGAGGTGCTGCCACGTGCAGCCGCCGCAGACCTCGGCGTACGGGCAGCGCGGCACGACACGCAGCGGGCTCGGGCTCACGAGTTCGAGCACGCGCGCCTCGGCGTAGCCCTTCTTGCGCTTCGCGATGCGGACGCGGACGCGGTCGCCGGGGACGGCCCCGGGCACGAACACGATGTAGCCGCTGCGCTCGCCCGCCCCGCCGACAGCGACGCCGCTGTCCGGGATTCCGCCGGCGGCCGCGGCGCCCTCGGCCGTCGCCGCCTCGTCCGCGCGCGAGGCCGGGCCTGCACGAGGCGCCTCCAGCCGGGCGATGCTCTTGCCGCGGTCGCCGAACGCGACGACGTCCACGACGAGCTCGGCACCGCGCGCGGGGCGGGCGGAGGGCATCTGCGCGGACGCCGGGGCGGTCGTCGCCGCGGGCGGCTCGGCGTGATCGGGACGGGCGGGATCGGGGGCGGTCGGCATCGGGCGTCGGAGGGCGGCCCCGAAGATACCCGGCGGGCCGGCGCGCGCGTGGCGCAGCGTTTGCGGCGCGCGCACCCGACGGACGCCGCTGCGCCCCCGACGCCGCCCGAAGTGCTCCGAGCGCCGGGCCGTTACGAACCGACCCCGCGCGGGTCGAAACCGCCTGCCCATGCCGACCCTCTCGCCTGCGGGACGCGTGCCTGCGGGCCGCGCCACACGCTCGCCGCTCCGGCAGTACCGCTTCCTGCTCGGCGCGGGCGGCGCGCTCGTGGTCATGCTCGGCCTGCTCTACGGTGCCGACCCGGCCGGCGAGCTCGGCGAGGCCTCGGGGCGCGTCGGCATCGCCGTGGCCGCGGGCGTGCTCGTCGGGCTGACGTTCGTCAGCGAGTGGGTGCGCCGCAACGCCATCGGCTTCGTGTACGGCTTCTTCCTCGCCGTCTCGGCGTGGCAGATCTGGCTCGCGCACGCCAACGCGCTCTCGCCGCCGACCGCCTTCGGGCTGATCCTCGTCTTTATCGGCTGCTCGGCGGGCTTCCAGACCGTCCGCGCGCTCGTGCTGTACTCGGCCGGGTTCGTCGCCGCGGCGACGGCGATGACGCTGCGCCTGCCCGACCCGGGCGTCCCGACCGAGGTCTTCCTGCCGACGCTCGCCGCGCTCGCGCTCCTCGGCGGCGTCCTGTTTCGGATGCGCGCGCAGGTGCTGGACTCGCTCGACGCCGCCCGCCGCGACGCCCTCGCCGCGGCGCAGGCCAAGAGCGGCTTCCTCGCCACGATGAGCCACGAGATCCGGACCCCGCTCAACGGCGTCATCGGCATGACGGACGTCCTCGCGACGACCGACCTCTCGCCCGAGCAGCGCGAGGCGCTCGCCACTATCCGCGCCTCCGGCGACGCCCTCCTCGGCGTCATCGCGGACATCCTGGACTTCTCGAAGATCGAGGCCGGCCACGTCGAGCTCGAGCACCAGCCCGTCTGCCTCCGCGCGCTCGTCGAGGACACCGTCGCCGTCGTCGCGCTCGACGCCGCCCGGCGCGGCGTCGAGACCGTCGGCCACGTCCGCCCCGGCGTCCCGGTCGTCGTCGGCGACGCAACGCGGCTGCGCCAGATCCTGCTCAACCTGCTCTCCAACGCCGTCAAGTTCACGCCGGCCGGCGAGGTCGTCACCAGCGTCTCGGCGAGCCTCCGCGGCACGACGGTGGACCTCCAGATCGACGTCTCGGACACCGGCATCGGCATCCCGGCGGACCGCCTCGAGCGCCTCTTCGAGCCGTTCGTCCAGGTCGACGCCTCGACGACGCGCCGCTACGGCGGGACCGGCCTCGGCCTCGCCATCTCGCGCCGCCTCGCCGAGCAGATGGGCGGTCGCCTGTGGGCCGAGTCCGAGTTGGGGACCGGCTCGACGTTCCACGTCACGCTGTCGTTGCCCGTCGCGCGCCGTGCCTCGGACGCCCCGCCCGCACCCGAGCCGTTCGGCGACGGTCGGACCGTGCTCGTCGTCGACGACTCAGCCGCGGCGGCCGAGGTCGTCGCCGATCTGGCGCGCGAGGCCGGCTTCGCGGCCCACGTCGCGCGCTCGGTCGAGGACGCACTCGCCTTCCTCGACGGCGGCGGGCGCTACGCCGTCGCCGTCGTAGACCACGACATCGGCGGCGTGCCCGCGCTCGAAGCGGTCCGCCGGCTCCGTGCCCACGCCGCCGGCGCCGACCGCCCGATCGCCGTCACATCGCCCATCGGCGCACTCGTCCGCGCATCGCTGGCGGTCGACGGCGTCGTGCCGCGGCCGGTCCGGGCCGAGGGTTTCCGGGCGACGGTCCGCGAGATCGTCGGGACGGGCGCGCACCGCACCGAGCCGGCGGCCTCGAACGCCCCCGTCCCCCTCCTCGAAGGCCTGCGCGTGCTGC
>JBBSUZ010000061.1:0-12393 GCA_038233965.1 Rhodothermales bacterium
GTTGGCGTAGGCGCGGACGAACATCAGCGACGGCTCCATCGCGAGCAGCGGGTTGAGCTCCTCCTTGACGGCCACGACGGGTCCGCCGGCCGTCGGGAGGGCGTACTGCGCGATGTCGAAGCGGCGCAGCACGTCGGGCATCATCTGGTAGCGGCTGCGCGCCCCGGCCGACGACACGAGCTGGTCCTGGTTGAACGTCTCGACGGTCCCGATCTCGGTCGCGAGCACGCTCAGCCCGAGCCGCCGCGCGAGGTTGACCTCGTAGTTGACGTAGCGCGTATCGCGGTCGCGGGCCTCAAGCGTCTGGTCGCGGTAGCCCCATCGGATCACGATCTTGTCCTGCGGGATGCCGTACGCGAGCCACTTCGCGCGGAGCTGCGACGTCGCGGCCGTGCGCTCGCGGTTGACGGCGTCCCACTCGGCCTGCCCGCCGCGCGAGAAGCGGTCCTTGGCCGCCTGGAGCGTGAGCGTCTGGAGCGTCTGGCCCGTCCGCTCGGCGAGCACGCGGATCGTAAAGTTGTCGTCCTCGCCGTAGGCCTTGCGGAACATGTCGAGCCGCCACCGGAAGTCCGCCCCGACGCCCGCGGCCGAGCCGCCGCCGAACGCGCCGGCGAAGTAAGAGCCGAACAGGCGGTCCGGGTGGATGTCGAGCGCGGCGAACGTGTACGGCTCACCCGGCGCGGGGCGCGTGGCCGTCGTGTCGACGATCGTGGGCTGCGCGCCCTGCCCGGCCTGCCCCGGCGTGATCCGCGACGCCGACGCCGCCACGACGCCCGCGCCGACGACGCCGAGCGAGAGCGCGCCGAGGACGACCGAGCGGAGCACGCCCGGCCGCGCGAGGTGCTGCGCGAGACGGGCACGCCGGGTCGCGATGGCCGGAGACGGGCCGTGTCCGTGCTCGGTCTCGATGAGGGTCGAGAGCGGCTGGAAGGGGGGCGGGTTCGGGTCGTCGAGCATCGGAAATGCAGCAGTCATGGCAAACGCGGCGCGGGACCGCCGGACGGGGACGCTCCGCGTCCCGCAAAGATCAGGCCGCCAGGGCGGCGCGGGCGCGGTCGACGAGGTCGCGAAACAGGGCCGCGTGCGGCTCGCCGAGCGACTCCGGGTGGTACTGCACGCCGACGAATGCGCCGCCGGGCGTCTCGATCGCTTCCACGACGCCGTCCGGGGCGGTGCCGGAGACGACGAACCCGTCGCCGAGGGTGCGAACGGCCTGCACGTGGCGCGTCCCGACGCGCACCCGGTCGGCACCGAGGACGTCGCGGGTGTGGGTGCCGGGCACCAGGCAGACGTCGTGGTCCGGCCCGCCGCGACCGGCGCCGTGGACGTTGGTGTCCGGCCGGTCGCGCTCGGCGTCGGCCCAGATCGTGCCGCCGCGCAGGGCCGAGGCGAGCTGCATGCCGTAGCAGATGCCGAGCACGGGGCGGCCCGTGTCGAGAAAGTGCTGGAGCAGGCGCTCGTCCGAGGCCACCCGTTCGGGGAGCGTCTCGGCGAGGTCGTCGGGTCGGGTGCCGACCATGCCACGCGTCACGGCCGGCCCGCCGGTCACGACGAGCCCGTCGAGCATCAAAGCGTAGGCGTCGGCAGCGGCGTCCGTGTCGAGCATCGGGACGGGCAGCGGCAGACCGCCCGCAGCCTCGACGGCGCGGACGTAGGCGAGGTCCAGCCGCTGCTCGGGGCAGCCGCGGCTGTCCGGGTTCAGCGACGTCGTGACGCCGATGAGCGGCCGGCGTGTGCCGGAGGGGAGTGCGGCGTCACCAGACATCGGCGAGGCGGAGGCGGCCCGGAGCCGGGCGCAGGGCGGGGGAGAGGCCGACGAGCACGTGGCCCTCGGCGCGGAGGCTGCTCGCGACGGCCGGCCCGAGGTCGCCGGCGTCGAGCGCGTCGTGGATCGCCGTCTTGATGGTCCGCGAGCCGCCCATCGGGTCCGTCGTGGACATTCCGTGGACGATCCGGAGCGTGCGCCGCCCGCGCCTGGCCGCCTCGCGGACGGTCGCGCGGGCGAGGGCCTCGGCCTCGGCGACGCGGGCGCCGTGGAGGTCGAGCGTGACCGTCTGTCCATCGTCGTCGAGGCGCGGCACGCGCGGAGCCGGGAGCCGGCGGCGGGGAACGCGCCAAACTACGCCCCCGCAGAGTGCGCCGCGCCCGAACCGGCGCGCCCGCGCCTCGTTCACACGGCCCTTCTCTCAGCCGCCTCTCTCGATGTCCGTTTCGTTCGCCACCGTCAAATCCGTCGCCGTCGCGACGGGCAAGGAAGTCGTCGAGGACGACGTGCCGAGCCTCGCCGCCGCCATCGCGTACTACACCGTCTTCTCGCTGCCGCCGCTGCTCGTCGTGATCGTGGCCGTCGCGGGCGCCGTCTTCGGCCCCGAGGCCGTCCGAGCAGCGCTGACGGGGCAGGTCGGCACGATGATCGGTCCGGACGCGGCCGGCGCCATCGACGGTATGATCGCGTCGGCGGGCGACCTCGGCACGGGCATCGGCTCCAAGGTCGCCGGCATCGCGGCCCTCCTGTTCGGCGCGACGGGCGCGTTCGGGCAGCTCCAGAAGTCGATGAACCGCGCGTGGGAGGTCGAGGAGAAGGCCTCGGGCGGCGTCCTCGCGACCGTCCTGAAGCGGCTCGTCTCGTTCGGGATGATCCTGACGATCGCGTTCCTGCTGCTCGTCTCGCTCGGCGTCAGCGCCGTCGTGGCGGCTCTGGGCGACGCGGCGTCGTCGTCGATCGCGCCGAGCGCCCTCGTTGAGGTCGGGGTGCAGGCGGCCAACATCGTCGTCTCGCTCGGCGTGATCACCGTCCTCTTCGCCGCCATGTTCAAGTGGCTGCCCGACGCCGAGGTGAAGTGGCGCGACCTGTGGGTCGGCGCGTTCGTGACGGCGCTGCTGTTCACGATCGGCAAGACGGCGATCGGCATTTACCTCGGCAAGGCGGACCCCGGCTCGGCGTTCGGCGCGGCGGGCTCGCTCGCGCTCATCCTGATCTGGATCTACTACTCGTCGCTGATCCTGCTCGTCGGCGCCGAGTTCACGCAGGTCTGGACGACGATGACGGGCGACACGATCACGGGCAGCACGCAGGACTTGGACGTCGACGGGCGGGCGAAATCGGGGGCAGCCGGGTCAGACGCGTCGAGGTCGGGCACGTCCGGGCCGAGTGCACCGTCGTTCTCGATCGAGGACGCTGCGTCGGGCATCACGCGTCGCTGACGTCACGGCTGGATCTCGATCTCGGTCCCGACGGGCACGACGCGCCAGATTTCGTCCATCTCGGCGTTGGTGACGGCGATGCAGCCGTCGGTCCAGTTCCAGAGGCGGTGCAGGCGCCCGAGCCAGCCGAGGCCGTTGCGGATGCCGTGGACCATGATCAGGCCGCCCGGATCGACGCCGGCCGAGTCTGCCCGGGCGCGGTCGGGGGCATCCGGGTACGAAACGTGGAGCGAGCGGTGGGCCATGCTCGCCGGGTTGGCCCGGTCGAGGCGGTAGACCCCCTCGGGCGTCCGCTCGTCGCCCTCCCGCTGCTTCGGCCCGACCGGCTGCGCGCCGAACGAGACGCGGACCTCGCGAAGCAGGGTCGTGCCGGAGTAGAGCCGCATGCGCTTGTCCGATTTATCGACGCCGACGCGGTCGGCCGTCGTCCCATCAGGCACCGCCGGCGCCGGCCAGTTGGCGGCGGCGAGCGTCAGGACGAGCGCGAGCACGACGCCCGCGACTCGGCTCACGGCGTCTCGACCGGGCCCTCGGAGTCGGTCCAGCCGCGCCAGCCGCCGTCCATCGAGACGACGTTGGTGAAGCCCATCCGGCCGAGCGCGTCGGCGGCGAGGGCGGAGCGGAAGCCGCCGCCGCAATAGAGCACGAGCGGCGCGGCCACGTCCGGGAACGCCGTCTCGGCGTCGCGTTCGATCACGCCCTTGCCCATGTGGACGGCGCCGGGGATGTGCCCGTTGGCCCACTCCGCGTCCTCACGGACGTCGACGAGCGTCACGGCCTCGCCCGCGTCGAGACGCGCGCGGACGTCGGCGACGGTCGTCTCGCGGACGCGGCTGCGGGCGGCGTCGACGAGGGCGAGAAAGCGTGGGCTGTGGTCCATAACGCAGGGTGCGCTCAGCCGGCGAGGGGCGTCGGGCGGATGGGGCGTTTGACGTCGTCGGCGTCCTGCGCGGACGTGGCGAGCTCGTGGAGCAGCGCCATGTCGTCGCGGGAGATGCCGAGGATCTCGCGGGCCTCGTGCAGGCCGACGTGCTCGCCGGGCTCGATGATGCCGTCGGCAAGGACGACGTCGAGCAGGTTGAGCAGGAGCGCGCGGCGGAGCTCGGCGTCGGACTCGCGGAAGCGGAGCAGGCCGCGCTCGAGCGACGGCGGTTGGATCGCGAGCTGGAAGACGTGCTTGCGGGCCTCGGGCGAGAGGCCGGCAAGGTCGAGCGACTCGAAGATGCGGTCGTCCTCGGCCTCGTCCATGTCCCGGTCGGCGGCGGACATGGCGAAGAGGCAGCCGTAGAAGGCGAGGCGCTGGTCCTCGGAGATCGTGCCGAGGTCGAGGGTGTCGGTTCCGGTCATCGGGAGACGAGGGGGGGCGGAAGGGCTGGCAAGCTAACCGCCGGCGCCGTTCCTGCCACGTCCTCCGGTGCCACAGTCAGGCAGCGAGCGCCACACGCGGCACCGCGACGACGGCGGGCTCGGCGGCAAACCGCTCGAACAGGGCCGCCAGGTCGGTCCGCAGACCGTCTGCGCCCGCAGCGTCGGGGCCCGCAGCGAGGCGGCCGGCGACGGACGCTCGGAAGGCGGCGAGGTCGGTCACGGCGACGCCCGGGCGCAGCGTTATCCGGGCGGTGGGCGGCGTGAAGAGGCGCACGAACCACGCGGCGTGAAGGCGCGTCGCGTCGTCCCATGCCGTCGCGCCGAAGGGGACGGCGCGGAGGCCGCCGCGCGCCGGGGCGACGGCGTCGATGTCCAGCGTCACCCACACGCACAGCGCGGCGTCGTGCCGGGCGACGGCTCGGGCGAGGGCCGGCAGCCGGTTGGCGTGCGACAGGCGGACGCCCAGACTCCCGAGGCGCAGCGTCGCGCCCCGGCGGCGGACTTCGGCCAGGGTCTCGGCGAGTGACCAGTCCCGCGTGCTGGCTGGCGCGGACGATTCGGTGTCGACCTCGGCGTCGGTGTCGAAGCGGAACGAGTAGCCGGCGAGATGGGCACCGTCCGTGCCGAGCGGGTCGGCATCGTGAGCGGCGAAGGCGGCGTCGAGACGGGCGTCGGCGGAGCGCATGGCGCAGACCGGAGATGTGCCCGAAACGTACCTCGGCGGCTGTGTCACCTGTCTGTCACGCCCATATCGCCCCGTAGAGACGCCCAGCATGCGCCGACGCCCCGGCATGCGAATAGCATCGGCGCGTTGGCCCGAGACGCCCCAGCGGGGCGTCTCTACGAATGCGGAACCGGGACCAAGCGTCAGCGGCGCGCGAGGACGACGGCGGCGCGGTGCGCCTCGGTGCGTCCTCCGACGGCGTCGACGGCCTCGAGGAGCACGATGTAGATGCCGGCGCGGAGGCGCTCGCCGCCCGGGCCCGTCCCGTCCCACGTCACCGTGCCGGTCGCGCCCGAGAGGCGGCCGTCCTCGATCTCGCGCACGACACGCCCGCCGCCGTCGTAGACGCGGACGCGGACGAGCGCGGCCGGGGCGTCCAGGGTGTACACGATCTGGGCGGCCTGCCCGTCGTCCGGCGAGAAGGGGCTCGTGACCGTGATCGCCTGCCCGCGCACGACCGGCGGGCCGGCGAGGCTCAGCGTGTTGGGGCGGCCGGGCGTGCCGCCCGAGGCGTCGAGCGAGGACGACCAGTTGGAGCGCGCGTTGGACGGCCCGGCCGGGTCGCGGCGCTCGAGCGCGATGCCTGTCGCGTCGTCGAGCTCGGGGCGGTGCCACGTCGTCCGGTAGAAGACCGAGTCCACTGTGACGCCGGCGGCACGGAGGACGACGGCCTCGCCCGAGTTGGACAGGCTGAGGTTCGAGAGCGTCGTGAACGGGACGCCGGGGAAGCGCGCGGCGAAGGCCGGCCCGTTGCGCACGATGACGGCATAGGCGCCCGGCAGGACGAGCGTCGGCGTCGTCGCGAGCGGCGTCGCGGCCGTGCGGTCGCCCTCGTCCAGCGTGATCGTCCGCAGGCCGAAGACGCGGTCGGTCGTCGTGTTGAGGACCTCGATGTACTCGCTGTCGCCCGTCTGCGGGTCGTACATGATCTCGTTGACGACGAGCTGGCCCGGGAGCGCCGTGTCGGCGGCGCCGAAGAGGATGCGCGTCATGGCGGCCGTTGCCGTGTTGCCGGCGCGGTCCGTGAGCCCCGAGACCGTGACCGTGTAGACCTGCCGCTCGACGAGCGGCGCGCCGAGCGTGACGATCAGGGCCGAGGCGAAGCCGTCGGCCGTCTCGACGACGACCGACGTCGGGGCGCCCTGCCCGCCGTCGAGCGTGACCGTCGCGGCCTGCGCCGAGGCGATCGTGACGGGCTCGGTGAACTCGATGCGGACCGTCGTCGCGCTCGTCGCGACGGCCGTGATGGCGGGCGGCGTCGCGTCGGGCGTGAACGTGACGGCGATGCTGGACGTGGCGGTCGTGTTGCCCAAGCCGTCGCGCAAGCCGGTCGCGGTGACGGTCGCGTTGCCGGCGAGCGGCGCGGCGAGCGTGAGCGTGACCGTGAGCGCGGCGTCGTCGTAGACGGCGGCCGTGACGCTGGCGCCCGTGACGGTGAAGGCGGCCGCGGTGACGTTGGTGGCGGGTTCGTCCAGGACGACAGTGACGGTGCGGCCGTCGGGCGAGGCGCTGGCCGAGACGAGCGTCGGGCCGACCGTGTCGGGCGCGTAGACGCTGTTCCGGCGGCCCGGCGTGGCACGCAGCGCGTCCGTGGACGTCGCGAAGTTGCGGGCGGATGTGCTCGGCCCGTTCGGGTCCTTCCGCTCGAGCGACGCGTCGACGCCGCCCCACGAGACGCGGTAGGGCACGGCGTCGATGACGGTCCCGTCGGGCAGCAGGAGGGCCGGGCGGTCAGCGTCGTTGTTGAGCGTCGGGAAGCTCGCGACCTGAATGAACGGGACGCCGGGGTAGGCGACCGAGAACGCGGCGGCGTCGCGCCCGATGACGGCGTACGCGCCCGGCGCGATGGACGTCGACGCCGACGTGATGACGAGCGGTGCGCTCGCCGAGTCCGCGAAGCGGAGCGTCGAGAGGTCGAACGTCTGCGTCGAGCGGTTGTAGATCTCGACCCACTCGTTGGTCGCGGACGTCGTCGGCGGCGGGTCGAACATGATCTCGTTGATCACGAGGTCGCGCGGGGCGGGCGTCGCGAACGAGCCGAAGAAAAGCGTGCCGGACGTCGCGCCGGACACGTTGCCGGCCCCGTCGGCGATGCCGGTCGCGGTGACGGTGTAGCCCTGCGGGCCCGTCAGCGGCGTCGCGAGGGCGAGGCGGACGACGGTGGGCGACGTCAGCGTGGCGCTCGCCGGCGTGCCGACGCCGCCCGAGACGGTGTAGTTGGTCGCCGTCTGCGCCGAGGCCGCGCTCACGGGCTCGGTGAACGTGACGTCGATGGTGGTCGCGGTGATGGCCTCGGCGGCGTCGATCGCCGGCGGCGTCGTGTCGACGGCGAAGAGCGAGTTCTGGCGGCCGGGCGTGCCGAGCGTCGCGTCGGTCGTCGACCCGAAGTTGCTGGCCGACGTGCTCGGCCCGGCGGGGTCGATGCGCTCGAGCGAGCGCCCGACGCCGCCCCACGACGGCTGGTACGGGACGGCGTCGATCTCGACCGCGCCGGCGACGAGCCGCGGGCGGTCGCCGCCCGAGTTGTTGAGCGTCGGGAAGCCCGGCACCTGAATCACGCCCGCCACGCCGGGGAAGGTCGCGTTGAACGTCGCCGCGTCGCGGACGAGCACGGCGTAGCCGCCCGGCGCCAGCGGCGTCGCGACGCCCGTGATCTCGACGAGCGCCGCCGCGTCGCCGAACTGGACGTCGTTGAGGTCGATGGTCCGCCCGGACCGGTTGTAGACCTCGACCCACTCGTAGTTGGTCTCGGGCGACTGCGGCGGGTCGTACATGATCTCGTTGACGACGAGATCACCCGCAGCGGGGGCCTGGGCGTGGGCTGCGCCGGCGACGGCGAGCAGCGCGAGCGAGAAGGCGGCGAGGCGCGGAAACGTGGGCATGAGGTCGGGGCAGAACGCACGGGAAGGTAGGCGCGGCCCGGTTGCCGCGTCGGGCGAACGGCCCGCTCGGCAGCGGCCGGGCGCGGGACGTACCTTGATGGCCTGTACCACACACTCCTCGGTTGGATGAGCAAAGCGCGAATGGACCAGAGCTGGGACCGGATGAAGGACCAGATCACCGCCCAGTGGGAGGGACTCGACGAGGGCGCGCTCAAGAAGGCGCGCGGCAACCTCTCGAAAGTCGTCGACATCATCGCCGAGCACACGGGCGAGGCCCGGGCGTCGATCATGACCAAGATGCAGGCCTTCATCTGACGTCACCGCGCGGGGCCACGCCGTGCGAGACGGCGCGGCGCGTGAGGGCACGGTCGAGCAGCCGCCCGACCGGGAACGCGACCGCGTGGAGCAGATCCGCCTCGAGACCGTCCGGCTGCCACAGCCCGGCGACGAGCACGATGACGACGGCGATCGTCGCGAGCCGCCCCCAGCGCGGGGCGAGGCGGCCCGTCCACGCGCCGAGGCAGGCGAACGCGCCGCCCGACACGCCGACGTCGTCGGCGGCGACGAGCGCGGCGGCCGTTGCGGAGCCGCCGATGAACAGGGCGAGGGTGCCGGCCGCGAGTGCGAGCGTCGCGAGGACGTCGCCCAGGGCGTAGACGGCGAGGGCCCGGCGCGTGCCGGCCTGCCACTCGAGCACGCCCGTCGTGCCGAACAGGAGCGCGACCGTGACCGGAAACAGGAACGGCCGGTGGAGCAGAAACACGGCCGTCGCGAGGGACCACCACGTCCCGTCCCACAGGTCGTGCGGCGCCCACCCGAACCGGGCGACGACGTCCGGCCGGGCGGTGAGGCCGGGCCCGCTCGTGACGAGCGCGACCCCGACGACGGCCGCGGCGAAGGCGAGCGTCAACGGCAGGCGGCGGAGCGTGCTCACCGGCGGACGAGGCCGCCGAGGCCGCCCGAGATGAGCGCCGTGACGTCGAGGACGGCGGCGGTGAGGGCGATGCGCCCGCGCGGGACGGCGAGGTAGCGCGGCGTCCACTCGGGCTCGAACTTGCCCTTGTAGGCGCGCAGGCCCTGGAAGTGGTAGACGTGCTCGCCGTGGCGGTAGAGGAGGGCGCCGGCGCGGTTCCAGAGCGGCGCGAGCGCCCCGCCGGGCTCGAGGCCGGCGAGCGGAGCCATGCCGAGCGAAAAGGCGCGGTAGCCGTGCTCGGCGCCCCACAGCATGAGGCGGGCGAAGAGGAACTCCATGACGCCGTCGGGCGCGCGGGCGCGGTCGAAGCGCATGAGGTCGACCGAGAGCTCGGCGCGGGCGTCCGGCGCGGCGTCGCCGGGGGGGCCGTCGAGGCGGTCGTTGGCCCACAGGGTGGCGAAGGCGACGACATCGCCGGGCCCGCCGGGCGTCGCCATGCGGACGACGGCGACGGGGAAGTGGCGCAGGTACTCGGCGTCGAAGAGGCCGAGCGAGAAGCCTTTCTCGGCGCCAGCTTTGCCCTCCAGCCACGCGTCGGAGACGGCGCGCAGCTCGGGCATAAGCGCCGGGACGTCGGCGGGCGGAACGACCTCGACGGTGCAGCCGGCCGCCTCGGCGCGGCGGATCGTCTGCCGGAGGCGCTTGCGTCCGCTGCCGTCGAGCGAGAACGTGGGCTGGCCGGCGGCGTCGGTGAGCGGGACGCGCGCCTCCTCGCCGAGCTTGTACGGCGCGAGCCCGAGGTCGAGCATCAGGCCGAGGTCGTCGGCGGCGGCCTCGTAGAAGACCGGCCGCGCGCCCGCCGCCTCGGCCGCCTCGCGAAAGGCCCACGCGAGCGCCTCTCGTGTCTCGTCCGGTCCGACGGGCCCGCCCATCGCGATCCAGCTGCCGCCCTGCGCAGCGTACATGACGAAGCCGTCGTCGGGGCCACCGGCGGCGGCGTCGGGCGCGAACAGGAGGCGTTTGTCGCCGAGCAGGGCGAGGCAGGCGCCGGTGTCGCCCTGCCGGGCGATGACGGCCTGCGCGCGGGCGAGCGCGTCGGGCGTCGGGGCGACGCCGATGGCGCGCGGCGCGGCGCGCAGCAGCCGCACGAGGCCGGCGACGAGCACGACGGCCCCGGCCCCGGCCGTCCCGCGGAGAAAGCGCGGCGCGTCGGCGTCGAAGGCGAAGCGCCACCAGAGCTCGCCCGTGTCCGCGACCTCGCGCGAGGCGAAGAGGCCGAGCCAGACCGTCCCGACGAGCACGAGGCCGACGGCCAGCGTCCAGCCGGGCGCGGCGGGGCCCGAGAGCAGCGCGCTGCGCCGCGTGAACGCGCGGTGGAACGGCAAGAGCATCGCCAGCACGGCCACGAGCACGCCGGCCTCGACGACGTCCACGCCGCGCACGAGCGCCGCGACGGCCCCGACGCCGAGCAGGGCTGCGGCCAGCCAGAATGCGCCGTCGCGGCGCAGCCACAGCCCGCGCGCGACGACGAGCAGGGCCGCCCCGGCGACGCTGCCGACGACGTGCGATGCCTCGACGGCCTCGAGCGGGACCACGCGTGCCAGCCACGCCATGCGCTCGCCGACGGCCGGCAGCGCGCCCGTCACGAGGAGCACGGTGCCGGCCCCGAACGTCGCCATGGCGAGCATGCGCGGGACGAGGCGCGGCAGCCACACGCCCGCCGCCGTGCCGGCTGCGCCCGCCGCCTCGCCGAGCATCTTCCCGACGCCAGGCCAGGCCACCCGGTGCCGCGCGGCCTCGGTCGCGGCCAGCGTCACTGCCGCGACCGCGAGCGGCAGCAGGTAGTAGACCGCGCGGTACGCCACGACGACCCCGAGCGCCGTCGCCGCTGGCACGTCCGGCGTGAGCATCGCTACGAGGAGGCCGTCGAAGACGCCGAGGCCGCCCGGGACGAGGCTCACGACGCCCGCGACGACGGCGAGCAGGTACATCGCCAGCAGCGGTCCGAACCCGACCGCGCCCGCCGGCAGGAGGATCCACAGCACAGCCGCCGCGACGGCGAGGTCCGTGGAAGCGACGGCCGCCTGCGCGAGCGTCATCCGCCAGCCCGGCAACTCGACCGTCCACCGCCAGATCTGGATAGGCCGCTCGCGGAGCGCGTTGAGCGCCACCCACGCCACGAACAGCGCGACGAAGACGACACCGACCACGCGCGGGGACACGGGGAAGCCGGACGGCGCGGCCGGCGGGTCGACGATCAGCACGACGCCGCCCAGCGACACGTAGCCGACCCAGAACGCGAGCCCGCAGAAGGCGACGACCTTCGCGATGGCCTCGGCTGGCACGCCCCACGCGGTGTAGAGGCGGTAGCGGACCGCCCCGCCGGTCAGCACGGCGTGCCCGAGCGCGATCGAGAACGCGAACGCCACGAACGACGCCAGCGCGCTGCGCCGGTACGGCAGCCGCTCGCGGACGTAGCGCAGCCCGAGCACGTCGTAGGCTGTCAGGACGCCGTAGTTGAGCGCCGTCAGCGCCACGGCCGCGGCGATGCGCCACGCCGGCAGCGCCCGCAGCGCCGCCCCGACGTCGGCGAGGGCGTAGCCGCGCAGCTCGCGGTCGATGAGCCACACCGCGCCGGCGGCGAGCAGCAGGCCGACGAGCGGAGTGAGCCGGCGCAGACGGTCCATGGAGGCGGGAGGCGCGAGGCGCCAACGTAGCCGCGCCCGGATCGGGCGGTACTCTCTGCCACTCCCACGCTGCCTCTCCATGACGTGCTCTGCCTGCGGCGCGCCGCTCCCCGACGCTGCGTCCGACGCCGTCCCCGTCGCCGCGCTGCGGCCCGAGACGGTCGCCCTCGCCCGCGCCGAGCACCCCGACCTCGGCGAGACGCTCTCGCCGGCCGACGCCCACCGCTACCGGATGGCCGCGCTCGCGGCGAGTCTCCGCGCCGAGCGCGCCGACCTGTCCGCAGCCGAGACGGACGTCCTCGAGACCATCGCCGAGCACCGCCTCGTCAGCGAGACGCCGGCCGCCGCCGACGCCCGCGCGACGCTCGGCGAGCGCGTGGCGGACCGCGTCGCGGCCTTCGGCGGGTCGTGGACGTTCATCCTGACCTTCTTCGCCATCCTCGTCGGCTGGATCGCGCTCAACGCCGTCGTGCTGCGCGCGGCCTCGTTCGACCCGTACCCGTTCATCCTGCTCAACCTCGTGCTGTCGTGCCTCGCCGTGATCCAGGCGCCGGTCATCATGATGAGCCAGAACCGCAAGGAGGGCCGCGACCGCGACCGCGCCGAGCACGACTA
>JBBSUZ010000062.1:0-12127 GCA_038233965.1 Rhodothermales bacterium
CGTGAGGGCGACGAACGGCCGCACGTTGTCCTCGACGGCCTGCCGGAACAGCCGCCGCTCGAGGCCGACGTGGAGTGGCAGCAGGACGGCGTAGGACCGCTTCAGCGGCGTCACCGTCTCGCCGAGCAGGCCGACGAAGAACTGCTGCTCGCGCTCGTCGCGCGCGGCGTTGAGCGCGGTCTCGGACACGAACGAGAGGTCGTCGGTGAGGCGCGTGCGGGCCTCGGCGCCCGCCCCGAGGCCGTCTTCCGAGAGGCGCAGCGCGAGGGCGGTGCTGGAGCCGAAGCGGGCGGCCGTGGTGTCGGGCCGCGGCGGCGGCTCGGCCGGCTGCGCCGTGGCGGCCGCGGCCGAGGCGAGCAGGACGGCGGCGAACAGGCGCAGGACGGCGGGCACGGCGGTGGCGTCGGTACCTTTTCAACGTACGCCGCCCGGCGGACGCTCGCCCGCCCAGACTGCCCTTCGGGCTCGCTTGTGGACTACCGCCTGCTCATCGCGCGCCGCTACCTCGTCGGCCGCCGCCAGCTGACGCTCATCTCGATCATCACCGGCGTCTCGGTCGCCGGCGTCGCGGTGGGCGTCGCGGCGCTCGTGGTCGTGCTGAGCGTGATGAACGGCTTCTTCGACGTCGTGCGGGACCTGCTCGTGAGCTACGACCCGCACGTCCGGATCGAGGCGACGGGCGGCGTCGGCCTCACGCGGCCGGACACCCTCGCCGCGCTCGCGCGGATGGAGGCCGGCGTCGTCTCGGCGACGCCGTTCGTCGAGGGCCAGGCCCTGCTCGCGGCGGACGGCGCGGCCAACCAGGTCGTCACCGTCCGCGGCGTCGCCCCGGGCGCGCTCGACGCCCAGGTCTCGGGCGCGATGCGCGACGGGACATTCGACCTCGCGCGGCGCGGCAGCGACGCCGGCATCGTCGTCGGGCAGACGCTCGCGACGCGCATGGGCGCCTTCGCCGCGTCACCGCCCGACGCGCCGGCACAGGTCGGCGGGACGCGCGTGACGCTGCTCTCGGGCGTCGCGCTCGAACAGGCGCTCGCGCTGTACCCGTTCGGCCTGCCGGACCAGCGCGCCTTTACGGTCCGCGGCACGTTCTCGCTCGAGCCGGCCTACGACGAGACGCACGTCTTCGTGGCGCTCGCCGACGCGCAGCAACTCTTCCGGATGAACGGCACCGTCTCCGGCGTCGACGTCCGGCTGGACGACCTCGACCGCGCGCCGGCCGTCGCCGAAGCCCTCCGCAGACGTCTCGACGCCGCCGCGCCGGGCCGCTTCACCGTCCGCACGTGGGCCGATTTGCAGGGCTCGCTCTACGGCGTCATGCGCGCCGAGAAGTGGGCGGCGTCCGCCATCCTGCTGCTGATCGTCGTCGTGGCCGCGTTCACGATCGTCGGGGCGCTGACGATGATCGTGATCGAGAAGCAGCGCGACCTGGGCGCGTTGCAAGCGATGGGCGCGTCGCGGAAGGACGTCCGCCAGATCTTCCTGCTCGAGGGCCTGCTCGTCGGCGGCGTCGGGACGGGCATCGGGCTCGCGCTGGGGCTCGGGCTCGCGCTCGCGCAGAAGACCTTCGGCTTCGCCAAGCTCGCCGACTCCGGCCAGTTCATCATCGACGCGTACCCGGTCTCGATCCGCCTCTTCGACGTGTCGATCATCGCGCTCGTCGCGGTCGCGCTGTGCGCCGTCGCGGCGCTGTACCCGGCCTCCCGCGCCGCCCGCGTGGACCCGGCGAGGGCCGTCCAGGGCGCGTGACGCGGGGGATTGGGGAAATTGCCTCTTCTCATCCCGTATCCCGCATCCCCGATCCCATTCACGGCAGGACGCCGACGATCGTGGCCGGGCTCTCGTTGCCCGCGCGGTCCACGGCCGAGACCGCGACGGCGTCGACGCCAGCCGGGACGTCGTGGATGCGGGCCTCACCCGAGGCGAGACGCCAGGACCACGCGCTGCCGCGGCGGAAGCGGATCACGAAGTGGCGGACGGCCTCGCCCGCGCGCGGCGTGAGCATCGCCTCGCGGCCCGACCGGCGCGCCTCGACGACGACGCGCGGGGCCGGCGGCGGCGCCGAGTCCAGCCACGGACTCGCCGGCACGAGCGCGGGCTGCGCGTAGACGTCGCGGGCCAGCGCGCCGCCGAGCGCCCGGCTCGCGACGAGCGACTTGAAGCTGTAGTGGAGCGTCCCCGTGGACACGCCCGACGCCCGCGCCGTCTCCACCTGCCCGACGATCTCGCCCGGCCGCCACGTCCCGACGTCCGGCATCGTGCGGCTGTCGAACAGGCCCGGCCAGAGGTGGCGGCCCTGCGTGTTCTCGCCGCCCCACCAGCCGAGCAGGCTGCCGAAGTTCTGGCCGCGGCTGTCGCGCGCCCAGTAGAGCTGCGGCGCGAGGTAATCGAGCCAGCCGTTGCGCAGCCAGAGGCGGGCGTCGGCGTAGAGGCCCTCGTAGGCGTCGAAGCCGGTGATGCCGGACGGCGAGCCAGGGCGCCAGATGCCGAACGGGCTCAGCCCGAGCATGACGTCTGGCTTGGCCGCGCGGACCTCGCCGTAGAGCCGCTCGACGAACCGGTTGACGTTCTGCCGCCGCCAGTCCGACCGCCCGAGCGTCTCGCCCCGCGCCTGCGCCGCGCGGTAGCTCCCGGCGTCGGGGAAGGCCGCACCGGCGACGGGGTACGGGTAGAAGTAGTCGTCGAGGTGGAGGCCGTCGATGTCGTAGCGCGTCACCAGGTCGCGCAAGACGGCGAGCGAGTGGTCCACGGCGTCGGGCTGGCCCGGGTCGATCCACGTCAGGTCGCCGTAGCGGACCGTCCACTCGGGGTGCGTCCGCGTGACGTGGCCGGCCGAGTGGCGGCTGCCAGGCATCCCGGCGCGGAACGGGTTGGCCCACGCGTGCAGCTGGAGCCCACGCGCGTGCGCCTGCTCGACGGCGAATTCCAGCGGGTCGTAGCCCGGCGACTCGCCCTCGCGGCCGGTGAGGTAGTAGGACCACGGCTCGAGCGGCGAGTCGTAGAGCGCGTCGGCCGCGGGCCGCACCTGCAGCACGACGGCGTTGAGGCCGATCTCGACCGCGCGGTCCAGCAGGCCCGTCAGCTCGGCCTGCTGCTGCGCGGCGGGCAGGCCCGGCCGCGACGGCCAGTCGATGTTGGCGACGGTCGCGACCCACGCCCCGCGGAACTCGCGCGTCGGGCCGGGCAGGCCGGCGACGCTGATCGTCGGCTGCATGTCGTCTGCGACCGGCGACGGCGCGGGCGTCGGCAGAGGGGACGTCGGCGCGGCGGGCGGCGCGGGGCGGTTCGTGTAGATGACCGTCGCGTGGTGCGACTGGCATCCGGACGCGAGCACGAGCGCGGCGGCGAGCAGCGCGAGACGGGGACGGAACACGGCGAGGTCGAGGTCGGGGGGACGGCAAAGGTAGCCGCCGAATGGGCCCTCCGGCCGGTTAAGACGCCCCGGTCGGCGGCCGATGCTCGTCCGAGAGCCTCCCGCCGCCATGCCCGACTCCGCCTGCCTCCCCGACCCGTCCGTCCTGCGCGACGCGCTCCGCGTGCACGTCACCGACCTGCTCGGCGAGGACGACCCCGAGTTCGTCGCCGAGCTCGCGGCGACGTTCTGCGAATCCGCCGCCGGCCTCATCGGGACCGCCCGGGCCGCCGCAGCTGCCGGCGACGCGGATGCGCTGCGGCAGGTCGCGCACCAGATGCGCGGCAGCGCGCTCAACGTCGGCTTCGAGCGCCTCGCCGAAGCGTGGACGCGCGTTGAGCACGGCGTGGACGCCTCGCCCGAGGCCGCCCTCGCCGAGACCGAGCGCGCCGTCGAGGCGATGGCCTGCTAGCGCACTGCTCATGGTCCTGTAAGCTGACCTCCGGCGTTTCTGAGGCGTCCCCTCCGGTCCGGGTATCCCGGTCCCGTGGGGAGAGGGACAGGGTGAGGGGGCGGCGTACACCAACTCGCCGCCGGCTCTACCGCGCCCCGACCAGCCGCGTCGACCCTACCCCCCCCGGGGCGGGTGAACCCGCCGGGCAAGCCCGGACCTGACCTGAGGTGCCGGCGCAGCCGGCGGAGGAGGGTGTCCGCAGCCGACCGCTTCGCCGACCGCGCCACTGCCCCCCTCAACCGAGTGGGACAGCCGTCCGAGCCGGGAGCGCAGCGACCAGCCGGGCGGCGGCGGGGCCTACCGCGCCACCACGAGCCGCGCCGTCGCCGCCTGCGACCCGGCCGTCACGCGCACGACGTACACGCCCGCCGGCCACGCCGCCGTATCGACGCCTACGACGTGCTCGCCCGACGCCACCGCCCCGTCCAGCACCACCGCCACCTCGCGCCCGAGCGCATCCGTGATGACGACCCGCACCGACGACGCCTCGGCCGTCGTCAGCACGACCTCAACGCGCCCGCCCGCCGGGTTCGGACGCACCGACACGCCCAGCACGCCCGGCGCGGCATCGACCGGCCCCGCCTCGCCCGCCACCGCGAACGCCTGTGTCACCGGCTCTACCGTCCGGTACACCCACTCGCGCGCCGGCCCGCCGAAGAACACGCTCACGTACAGCCGGCCCTGCGCGTCCAGCACCGCCGACCGCACCGACTTCACGTCCTGATCCGGCGAACGCACCGGCGCGCGTGCCACCACGTCCCACGTCTGCCCGCCGTCGCGCGTGGCGAACACGAAGCCCCGGCCGAGCACCGTCACCGCCCGCCCGAGACCGGTCACCGGGTCCAGACCTAGGTCGAACATCCCGCCGGCAAACGCCCAGCAGCACCCGTCGTAGTCCTGCACGAGCGGCTCGCCCTGCGTCCACGAGCGCCCGCCGTCGTTCGTCCACCACGTCCGGTTGTACGCGTCCGTCGCGTCGGTCCCGGTCGCGACCGCCCCCTCACAGAGTGCCGGGTCCGGCAAGCCGCACGAGGGGTTGCCTGACTGAATGGAGCCCGGCGTCGCCAGCGCTGTGATGCCGTAGCCGGCGTAGCGGTAGGCCACGTAGACGTTCGAAGCCTGCCACGACGCGCCGCCGTCGTCGCTGCTGACCAAGCCCCAACCGGCTCCAGCGGCGAGAATGCGTCCGGAGGGCAGCAGGGCAAAGGCCGCGATGGTGAGGGCTTCGGTGGGGATGGGATGAGTCGCGACGGTCCATGTAAGGCCGCGGTCGTCGGAGTAGTTGTGGTTGCCGGCGAGGACGCGGCCGGTGTGAGCGTGACCCGGTGGCAGTTCGAGAAAAGCGTTTGCGTACTCAGGCCCGGTACAGCCGTTGACTTGGGACTGGCAGACACGTGTCCAGGGCGGGAGGCCGTCAGTCGAGCGGTCGATTACTCTATCACCGGCAAGGACAAGACCGTCCAGGAAAGCAATGAGGGCATAGGCGCTGCGCGGCATAGGTGTGATCGTCCACACGCCAGCCGGTCCGCCACCGTTGAGCGAGTAAAAGCCCTCAAGGCCAACGGCGAGCAGTTGTCCGCCCGGTGACCATGCTAGCCCGTCGGCAGAGATGGCCACGTTGCCTACTCGCTCCCACGTATACGCGCCCGCGCCGGGGCTAGGGAAGGTCTGCGCCTCGGTGGCCGCACTACCGCAGACGCTCACGATCACAGCCAGCATGGCCGCACGCCCTCTCGTCAGTCTGTTCATAGTCGATACCAGAAATAACTGCGGCGCGTGTTCACATGAACACGCGCCGCCGCCGGGTTCGCCTGTCAACTTAGCGCGTGATGGTCACCCGTTGCACGAGCGTCTGTGCCGATGCGCCAGAGACGCGCGCGTAGACCACGTAAACGCCCGCCGGAAGCTGCGCCCCGTCGAGCGTCAGTGACAGCCCGCCGTCGGGCACTGCGCCGTCGTGCAGCACTGCTACCCGCCGTCCGAGCGCGTCGAAGACCGCGACTGTGGCAGTGCCGCTTGCGCTGCCGAGCCGCACCGAGACCGCCCCTGCCGACGGGTTTGGCCACACGGCCAGCGTCGCCGTGGCACCATCACCGGACATCGCCGGCACGCCCGCACGTTCAGCGCCGCCACCGCGCGCCTGCGGCACGCCGCCCGCGAACGCCTCCGGGAAGGCGATGGCCACGAGCACCGTCGCCGCGTCGCCGCCCCACTTGGCTGGCGGCGCATCTGCCCCAACGAGTGCCCGCGCAAGCTCCGCCTCGACCGAGCCCGGGGCCAGCGCCTTCAGCGCTGCCAGCGCCGCGAGTGCGGCCGTGCCGTCGACGCCCTCGCCTGCTAGCCGGGACCTTCGCCCCCGGCCCCGCGTCCGACGCCGGCACCCGCTCCTGCCGCATGGCGTCGCCGCTTTACCGTCTCAACTCCGACCTCTGGCGCTACCGCTGGCTCATCGGCCCCGGCCTCGTCTGCGCGCTCGTGTCGAGCCTGCTCGCGCTCGTCGTGCCCGTCACCGTCCGCGAGGCCGTGGACGCGATCCCGCGCATGGTCGCCGTCCACGGCCTCCTCCGCGGGACGCCCGCCGAGGCCGACGTCTACGCCCTCGCCCGCAACGCGCTCCTCCTGCTCGGCGCGCTCGCGGTCGCGCTCAGCGCCCTCTCGGGCCTGTTCACGTTCCTGATGCGCCGCCTCGTCGTCGTGGCGAGCCGCCACATCGAGTTCGACCTGCGCAACCGGCTCTACGCGCACCTCCAGACGCTCTCGGGCTCGTTCTACCACCGCTACCCGACGGGCGACGTGATGACGCGCGCCACGAGCGACATCGAGCGCGTCCGGCAGTACGTCGGGCCGGCCCTGATGTACCTCGCGCGGTCCATCGCCGCCATCGTGACCGCGCTGGCCGTCATGATCGCGATCTCGCCCGAGCTGACGTTCTGGTCGCTGCTGCCGATGCCGATCCTGACCGTCGCCGTGTTCTACGTCAGCCGCCTCATCCACGTCCGCACGGACCAGCGGCAGAAGTCGTACTCGGCCCTCACGAGCCGCGTCCAGGAGGCCCTGTCCGGCATCCGCGTCGTGAAGGCGTACGCGCAGGAGGAGACGTGGGCCGCCCGCATCGACGAGACGAGCGCCGAGTACCAGGAGCGCAGCCTGTCGCTCGCCCGCATCGACGCCGTCTTCCGGCCGACCCTGATGGTGCTCATCGGGGCGTCCACGGTCCTCGTGATCGCCGTCGGGGGGCAGCTCGCGATGGCCGGCGAGCTGTCGCTCGGCAACATCGCCGAGTTCCTCATCTACGTCACGATCCTGACGTGGCCCGTCGCCTCGTTCGGCTACGTCGTGTCGATGATCCAGCAGGCGAGCGCCTCGATGTCGCGCCTGCTCGACGTGCTCGACGCCGAGCCCGCCGTCGCCGACTCGGAAATCACCGACGCCACCATCACGGCCGTCGCCGGTCACCTCACGTTCGACGACGTCACGTTCCGCTACACGCCCGGCGGCCCGCCCGTCCTCGACGGCGTCTCCATCGACGTCCCGGCCGGCACCAGCCTCGGCATCGTCGGCCGGACGGGCTCGGGCAAGAGCACGCTGCTCCAGCTCGTCCCGCGCCTGATGGACCCGACCGAGGGCCGCGTCCTGCTCGACGGCCGCGACGTCCGCGAGGTGCCGCTCGCGACGCTGCGCGGCGCCATCGGCGTCGTCCCGCAGGAGGTCTTCCTCTTCTCCGACACCGTCGGCCACAACGTCGCCTTCGGCGCGCCGGACGCCACCGAGGCCGAGATTCGGCAGGCGTCGGACGAGGCGGACCTCACGGCCAACGTCGAGGACTTCCCCGCCGGCTTCGAGACGGTCGTCGGCGAGCGCGGCGTGACGCTCTCGGGCGGCCAGAAGCAGCGCACCGCCATCGCGCGCGCGCTCATCCGCCGCCCGCCCGTCCTCCTCTTCGACGACGCCCTCTCGGCCGTCGACACGCGGACGGAGGCGACGATCCTCGCGAACCTGCGCCAGCAGTTCGGCCAGCGAACGGTCGTCATCGTCTCGCACCGCGTCTCGGCCGTCCAGGACGCCGACCAGATCGTGGTCCTCGACGACGGCCGCATCGCGGAGCAGGGCACGCACGATGCGCTCGTCGCTCGGGGCGGGACGTACGCCACGATGGTCCGCAAGCAGCTCCTCGAAGCCGAGCTCGCCGACGCCTAGCCCGTCAGACCTCGGGCCAGCTCCTCGAAGCCGAGCTCGCCGACGCCTAACCCGTCAGCGGACGGCGTCGAGCAGGCGGCGGGCCTCGGGCGCGCGGTAGCTCTGCTCGCGGACGAGCGCGCCGAGCAGGCGGACCGCCTCGCCGTCGCGGTTCTGGTCCAGCCGGATGCGGGCCAGCGCGAAGCGCGCCTCCTGCGAGACCGCCGTCCCGCTGTCGGCCTCGCCGACGATCGCCGCGAGCTGCGCCGCGACCGCGTCCAGCGCCGTGTCGTCGTAGTGCGGGAACAGCCCGAGCGTCGAACGGCGCGCGCCGGCGACGCCGTCGAGGGCCGCGTCGAGACGCTCGGCGAGCGGATCCGTCTCGCTGCCGCGGACCTGCATCGGCGCGTACGTCCCGAGGTCGGCCATGTCGATGAGGCGGTCGCGGTCGGTGAGCCGCGTCGCCGAGACGACGGCGAGGCCGCCGTAGGCGACGAGGACGGCCGCGGCGAGGACGAGCACGCGGCGACCGGTCGAGAACCGGGACGCGCGAGGCGGAGCAGCGGCGGAACGATCCGGCGTCCGCGCAGCACGGTCGGGCGAGCGCAGCGCGACGGGCTCGGCCGGCGTCTCGGACGCCAGCGACTGCCCGGTGAGGCGCTCGAAACGCGCATCGGCCGACTCGCCCGCGGCGCGCGGAACGGCGAGCAGCGCCATCCGCTCACGGACGTGCTCGGCGTGCGCGCGCAGATCCGCGTCCACGGCGAGCGCCGCGTCGACGCGGGCGGCATCGGCCGGTTCGAGGCCGAGGGCGCGGTCGGCGATGGCCGTCGCGATGTCGTCGCGGGAGACGGGTCGGTCCGGACGCGCGCTGGCGGCAGCGTCCAGGAGGGCGGTGAGGGCGCGGGCGTCCGCGAGGCGTGCGGCGTCGTCGGGCGTGCCCGTCGCGGCGACGTCGTGCGCGACCGCGGCCCGCTCATCGGGCGGCAGCGCGGCGTAGTCGTCGATACGGTCAGAGAGGGCAGACACGGCAGAAGGGGGGAAAGTCAGCGGTCTAGACTCAGCGCCGGGCCGAACGTAACCGTCCGTCGAAAAAATCAGGCCGCGCCGGGCGGAAGGACATCGTCGAAGTGGTGCGCGCGCAGCAGGCCGCTTTCCCGGAGGCGAACGAGCGCCTTCGAGACGTAGGTGCGGACGGTCGGGAGCGGGTGGCCCGTCGCCGCCGCGATGTCCTCGTACGAGGCCTGCTCGAGAAACCGCATCTCCGCGACGGCGCGGACGGCCGCGGGCAGGATCGTCAGCGCCGCGATGACGTCGTGGCGGATGGCGAGGGCGTCCCCTTCGAACGGGTCGTCGTCGAGGGTCGGGTCCAGCGAGAGGTCGTCGGCCTCGACGAACTGGCGGCGGTCGCGGCGGTGCGTCAGCAGCGCGTTCTTGCAGATCTTCGAGACGTAGGCCGGAAAGCGGTCCGGGTCCGTGATGCGGCCCTCGAGCGGCGTCGAAAACAGACCGTCGAGGATGCGGTCCAGCACGGCGTCGACGTCACTCGGCTCGCCGACGCGCTCGGTGGCGAAGGCGCGGGCGACGTAGCGCTGTGCCCAGGCGTAGGCCCAGAGCTGCGCGTGGCCTCGAGCGGCGGCGTCGCCCGTGCAGCCCTGCGCGAAGGCACGGGCGGCGGCGGCGGTGTCATCCAGCGGAAACGGCAGGTCGGCGGCGAGAGCGCGCACGGATGGCAGGAGGGCGGACGGCCAAGATAAAGGCTCGGCTCTGCACGGGGAAGAATGGGTTAACCCGGCCTCGGGCGGCGTTTGCGAAGGTCTATCGGTTGCCGGGACGGGCTGCGGAGCCCTAGCTTCCCCGGCTCGACTGCCCACAGCGCGCCCCTGCGGCACCTGTGTGCCCGGCGTGCCGTGTGGCGCGCCCTCCGTTTCCGTCTGCCGCGCTGAGCGGCGGCCCTGCCTCCGCGGACCTGCGTCCGCCTCCGACATGAACACCACCTCGTTCAAGACCTTCTCTGCGAAGCCGGCCAACGTCCCCGGCGGCATCGAGCAGAAGTGGTACGTGGTCGACGCCGAGAACGAAGTCGTCGGCCGGCTCGCCGCGCGCATCGCGACCGTCCTCCGCGGCAAGCACAAGCCCGAGTACACGCCCCACGTCGACACCGGCGACTTCGTCATCGTGATCAACGCCGAGAAGGTCCGCTTCACCGGCAAGAAGGAGACCGACAAGGAGTACTTCCGCCACACGGGCTACCCCGGCGGCGTCAAGCTGCGGACCCCCAAGGAGGTCCGTGCGCTCAAGCCGACGTTCATCCTCGAGAACGCCGTCAAGGGCATGCTGCCGCACACCAAGCTCGGCCGCCAGATGCTCTCGAAGCTCAACGTCTACGCCGGCCCGGACCACGAGCACCAGGCCCAGCAGCCCGAGCCGCTCTCTTTCTAAGTGCGGTTTAAGGTTTGAGGTTTAAGGCTGCACAGCCAACCTTAAACGTTAACCATTAAACCAGAATCACACTATGGCAACCCAGTTCCAGGCCGTCGGCCGCCGCAAGACCTCCGTCGCTCGCGTCTACCTCCGCCCCGGCTCGGGCGCGGTCGTGGTCAACAAGAAGCCGCTGGCCGAGTACCTCCCCACGGAGATCCGCCAGCGCCACGCCACGGCGCCCCTCGACCTGACGGAGCTCCGCGGCCAGTTCGACGTGCTCGTCAACGCGCACGGCGGCGGCCTCTCCGGCCAGGCCGGCGCGATCCAGCTCGGCATCGCCCGCTGCCTCGTCGAGTTCAACGACGAGCTCCGCAAGCCCCTCCGCGACGCCGGCTACCTCACGCGCGACCCGCGTATGGTCGAGCGCAAGAAGTACGGGCAGCCCAAGGCCCGTAAGAAGTTCCAGGTCTCGAAGCGCTAAAGAGCGCGGGTTGAGAGGAGGAAAGGTTACAGGGTTGAGCGGGAGATGCATTTCCCTTTCAACCTCTCAACCCTTCAACCTCTCAACCCTCCCCATCCCTCACCCCGCGCGCCGCGCTCCCGGGTGTCCGCCACGGCGGACTCGGAGCGACCGACGGCCGCGGGGGCGGCACAACCCATTCCGGCGCCCCGCGCCACCGCTATGCCCCGCGTATCAATCGAAGACCTCCTCCGCGCCGGTGCCCACTTCGGGCACCTCACGAGCCGGTGGAACCCGAAGATGGCCCCGTACATCTTCATGGAGCGCAACGGAATCCACATCCTGGACCTGAAGCAGACGCAGACGCTCCTCGATGAGGCCGCCGACGCCGCCGCCCGCTTCACGAGCCGCGGCCGCAAGGTCCTGTTCGTCGGCACGAAGAAGCAGGCCCAGGAGGTCGTCAAGACCGAGGCCGAGCGCGCGGGCCAGCCGTTCGCCGTCGACCGCTGGCTCGGTGGCATGATGACCAACTTCCAGACGATCCGCGGCTCGCTCAAGCGGATGGAGACGCTCCGCCGCCAGGAGGCCGACGGCACCGCGGCGCAGCTCAAGAAGAAGGAGCGCCTCATGCGCAGCCGCGAGCTCGAGAAGCTCGACCGCGTCCTCGGTGGCATCGACCAGATGGGCAAGCTCCCCGGTGCCCTCTTCGTCGTCGACATCAAGCGCGAGCACATCGCGATCGACGAGGCGCGCAAGCTCGGCATCCCGATCATCGCGCTCGTGGACTCCAACGTCGACCCGGACCTCGTGGACTTCCCGATCCCGGCCAACGACGACGCCATGAAGTCGGTCCAGCTCTTCACGCGCGTCATCGCCGACGCGTGCCTCGAGGGCGCCAAGGCCGGTGACACCGCGCGCGACATGGCCGCCGTCGAGGCCGCCACGCGCGCCTCCGAGATGGCCGAGCTCGCCGAGAAGGGCCAGGCCGCGCAGGAGGCCGAGGGTGCCGACGAGCCCCCGACCACGATGGCCGACGCCGAGGCCGGCCGCGGCGACGCGTAACCGGTGGGGCCGCGTGCCCCGTTCCGCTCCCTGAGCGGCCGCTCCGAGAGGAGGGAGGAGAGCCGGCACCCGCCCGACCCTCTTCTCTCCTCTTCCCGTTTCTACCAACTCAGACTCTAAGACAATGGCTATTTCCGCA
>JBBSUZ010000063.1:0-11929 GCA_038233965.1 Rhodothermales bacterium
AAAGGTTGAAAGGTTGAAAGGTTGAAAGGTTGAAAGGTTGAAAGGTTGAAAGGTTGAAAGGTTGAAAGGTTGAAAGCGGCTGGCTGAAATGGTTTCGTTCGGCCCACCGAAACAGCAATAATATGTCATCCTGAACTCGTTTCAGGATCTGTCTTTTGCATTCGTCAGACGCCGATGAAACGCAGATCCTGAAACGAGTTCAGGATGACACGTATGGAGGGAGGCGGTTGACGTCGGGCGTCGGCGCGGTTGTCGTTGGTTGAGGGGTCGGTTGCTTTCAGCCCGCAGCCCGCAGCCCGCAGCCCGCAGCCCGCAGCCCGCAGCCCGCAGCCCGCAGCCCGCAGCCCGCAGCCCGCAGCCCGCAGCCCGCCAGAGGTCACGCGCTTCGCGACAAACTCGACGCGCGACAACGAACCGCGCCGTCATGGCCTCGTTCGCGATCTGAACCAGACGCGCCGGCCATGAACTTCCTCTCGAACCCTGTCGTTGCGAAGCTCCTGTGGGCGCTGCCGCTCCTGATGGTCGTGATCACGGTGCTGACGGCGCGCGCCGGCTTCGAGCAGCGTGCCGTCTACGAAGGTGGGATTCGCGTCACGGCCGACGTGCTCGGGCTGGACCTGCGCGAACGGAGCGAGATCACGCACGGCGCCGTCCGCCTGCGCTACACGATGCCCGGCGCGACCACGCCGACGCTCCGGACGGCCGAGATGCCGCTCGTGCTGATCAAGGAGATCGAGGCCAACCTCAACGCGACGCCCGCGGGCCAGACGTACCAGGTCCCGCTGCTCGTCTCGACGACGACCGATCAGGTCGTGCTCGGGACGCACCCGCGCGGGCAGTGGCTGCTCACGTTCAGCCTCGCCGGCATGGCGTTCATCGGCGCAGTCGTGTCCGGCCTGCTCGTCGGCGGCTGGAATCGGCTTCTGTCCCGCGAGGGTGACCCGGCGACGCGCCTCAACGTCGCCTGACACGCCGGCTCGCGGCATCGGACGGCCCCGCTGTGCACACGTCGAGCTAGCGACCCGCCGCGAGACGGCCCACCCGACCGTTCATCTCAGCGACAGCCGCCCGCGTCTCTGCCCGAGATGTATCGAGTGCCGCCGCCAGCGCCGGGTCCGACGTCGCGAGGATCTGGATGGCGAGCAGGCCCGCATTCGTCGCCCCGCCGACGGCGACCGTCGCGACCGGCACCCCGCCCGGCATCTGCACGATCGAGAGCAGCGAGTCTAGCCCGTTCATCAGTTTCGTCACCACGGGGACGCCGATGACGGGCAGGATGGTCCATGCGGCGAGCATGCCCGGCAGGTGCGCCGCGCCGCCTGCGCCGGCCACGATGACGCGGAGCCCGCGTTCTGCCGCTGTCCGGGCGTAGTCCGCCATGGCGTCCGGCGTGCGGTGAGCGGAGAGGACGCGCGCCTCGAACGGGACGCCGAACGCGCCGAGCACGTCGGCCGCGGCCTCCATCGTCGGCCAGTCGGACTCGGAGCCCATCGCGATGCCGACGAGCGGAGATTCGGTCATGTCAGGGAGGGGAGAGCGGGCCTTCAAGATCGCGCCGTCAGCCCGTCTGCACTCACCGCTGGCGGAGGTGCTCGGCAGCGACCTCGGCGCGCCGTCGCGCCTCGTCCGCCGTCGCGGCCGTCGCAGTGACGTGGCCCATCTTGCGGCGCGGGTGAGACTCCGTCTTGCCGTAGAGGTGAACCGACGCGCCCTCAACTCGAAGGGCTGCTTCGAGATCAGGTCCGTTCGTTCCAGCCGTGCCTCCGATGACGTTGACGGTGCAGGCAGCCGGTACGCGCAGAGCGGGGCTTCCGAGCGGGAGGCGGAGCACGGCGCGGACGTGATTCTCGAACTGCGACGTGTGGCACGCCTCGATCGTCCCGTGCGCCGTGTTGTGCGGCCGCGGCGCGACCTCGTTGACCAGCACGCCGCCCGGCCGGACGAACAGCTCGACCGTCGCCACGCCGACCGTCCTGAGCGCCTCGGTCGCGGCGAGCGCCACACGCTGCGCCTCCGCCTCGACGTCTCCGGAGAAGCCGGACGGGAGCGTCGCGGCGTGCAGGCGGTGGTCGCGGTGCTCGCTCCGGGTGACCGGGTAGACGACCGTCTCGCCCGATGCGCTACGCGCGACCGTCACGGCGACCTCAGCCTCGAACGGCACGAACTGCTCAACGAGCAGGCCGTCCGCAGCGGCGAGGCGCTCCCACGCGGCGGCGACCTCGGCCGGCGTCCGGCACGTCGCGTTGCCGTAGCCATCGTATGAGCCCTCGAACTGTTTCGCGACGACCCGCCCGCCGAACTCGGCAGCGGCCCGCTGTGCGTCCGCGAGCGTCGCGGCGCGGACGTACGGCGGCTGGGGCAGGCCGGCCGCGGCGAGGGCGTCGCGCTGGCGGCCTTTGTGACGGATGGTGACGAGCGTCCGGGGCGAGGGCCACAGCGGGACGTCCGGTGCTGCGGCGGAAAAGGCCTCGGCGGGGGCCCACTCGCTCTCGCACGTCACGGCCGAGCATCCGGCCGCAAAGGCCCGCAGGACGTCCGCGTCCGTCCAGTCTCCGACCGTAACGTCCCCGAACGCAGCCTCGGGGCCGCTCGCGACGTCGGTGAGGATGCGGACGTGGATGCCGAGGCGGATCGCGGCCTGCGCCGTCATCCGGGCGAGTTGGCCACCGCCGAGGATGCCGAGCGTGAGCGGGGCGGACGTGTCGACAGGATGCATGACCGGACGGGATGGGGTGTGCTGCGGTGACCTCAAAACGCCGAGCCTGGACCGCGTCTACTGCCCGAGTTCGCGGCTGCGTGCGGTCGCGGTCGCGACGGCGTCGATGAGCATCGTCCGCAGGCCGTGGCGCTCCAACTCGGCGACGGCGGCGATGGTGGTGCCGCCGGGCGTCGTGACCTCGTCGCGCAGAATGGCCGGGTGGCGGGCGGTCTCGAGGACCAGTTTCGCGGACCCGAGGACCGTCTGCGCCGAGAGCTTGAGTGCGACCGCGCGCGGCAGGCCCTGCTTGACGCCAGCGTCCGTAAGGGCCTCGATGACCATGAAGACGTACGCCGGGCCGCTGCCCGAGAGGCCCGTCACGGCGTCCATGAGCGACTCCTGGACGAGCTCGACGATGCCGACGGCGGCGAAGACGTCGCGGGCGAGCATGAGGTGCGCGTCGGTCGCGTGCGCGCCGCCGCAGATGGCCGTCGCGCCTTCGTCGACGAGCGCGGGCGTGTTCGGCATGGCGCGGACGATGGGGAGCGGCTGCCCGAGCGCGTCCGCGATGCGGTCCGTCGTGACGCCGGCGAGCGTCGAGAGGATGAGCGTGCCGGGCGTGATGTGCTCGGCGACGCCGGCGAAGAGCTCGGTCGCGTTCTGTGGCTTGACCGACACCACGACGATGCTCGCGCCGCGAACGGCGTCGGCGTTGTCGGTCGACACGACCACTCCGGGGAGAGCAGTGCGGAGTTCGTCGAGCGCGAGTGGGTTGCGGCGCGTGGCGCGGAGGCGCTCGGCCGGGATGTCGCCGCCGCGGAGGAGGCCGCCGAGCAGGGCGCGGCCGATGTTGCCCGCCCCGAGGACGGCGAGAGTCTGGTCGCTGAGCATCCGGCGCGGTGAGAGTCGAGAGGGCAGAGTAGCCGGGCGGGCGCAGACGTGCGGGGAAATCGCGGGGAAGGCGACCCGTGCGGCGCTCCCGTCGGCGCGACCTTCCGCTTTGCCTGCTCCGCTCCGATGGCTTCCGACCCCCTCCGTCCGCACGGCGTCTCCGCCCCGGCGTCTCATCCCGACGACCCGCGCCTCGGCCACTGGCTCGCGGCTCAGACGTCGGTCACGGACACGACCCGCGTCGCGCTCGTCGGCTTCCCGTCCGATGCCGGCGTCGCGCGCAACGGCGGGCGCGTCGGGGCGGCTGAGGGGCCGCGGGCGATCCGGACGGCGCTGTACAAAATGACGCCCGACGCCCGTGCGTCCGACGCGTTCGTCGACCTCTTGAGCGCCACGGCCGACCTCGGGGACGTCCCCGTGACGGGCGACGTCGAGGCGGACCAGGACGCATTAGGTTCCGTTATTGCAAATCTGCTGGGCCGGGACGTCTTCCCGGTCGTCCTCGGAGGGGGGCACGAGACGGCGTTCGGCCACGCCCTCGGCTACCTCGCGACGGGGCGGACGCTGCACCTGCTCAACTGGGACGCCCACACGGATGTCCGGCCGCTCGCCGCCGGGCCGGACGGCACCCGGCTCGCGCACAGCGGGTCGCCGTTCCGTCAGGCGCTCGACCACCCGAGCGGGGGCGCGGCGTCGTACACCGTCGCCGGTCTGGCGCCGTGGCGCGTCGCAGCGGCGCACGCGGCCGTGCCCGACCGCGTCGTCTGGGCGGAGGACCTCGATGCCGCAGCCGTCGATACGCTCGTGGCGGGCCTCGCACCCGGCACGCTGGCGTCGTTCGACCTCGACGCCGTCGACGACATGGCGGGCGTGAGCGCGCCCGCCGTCGCGGGCCTCGACGTGCGCGTGTGGCTGCGGGCGGCCGAGGCCTGCGGAGCGAACGCGGCCGTGACGTCGGCCGACGTCGTGGAGCTGTCGCCCCCGCACGACGCCGACGGCCGCACGGCGACGCTGGCCGCGCTCACGGTCTGGCACCTGCTCCGCGGCCTCGCCCGACGCTGAGCCTCAGTGGCCGCTGCGGCCGTGGCCATTCCCGTGTCCCTTGCCGCGGTTGTCGTGCCGGTCCTCCCGGCGGTCGTCTCGGCGATCCTCGCGACGGTCATCGCGGCGGTCGTCCCTGCGATCGTCGCGCCGGTCCGCCCGGCGATTCGAGCAGGCTCCGAACCGGTCGCCGTGGCGAAGATGGGCATCGACTGCGGACTCGGGCAGAGTGAGCGCGTTGCGGCCATTGTGGCAGACGGCGTAGCGCCCGTTGCTGGTCCGCGCCGAGGCCGGATAATTCCGGGCGGACGTGCCCTGGCGGCCGTACGTGCCCTGCCGAGCCTGGCGGTTGTAGATGTCGCGGCCCGTCGAGCAGCCGGCGAGCAGGGTCAGGCCCACGAGGGCGAAGGAGAGGGTGCGCATGGGTCAGGAGAGATGAGAGGGGGGTTATCGAGGAGACGTCAAAGACGTAGCCGCGCCACTCATGGATCCGGTCACATCCGTTCGCACACCTGTGGTCCGTTACCGGACCGCCGCCTGCACGACAGCCTCGAGGGCGTCGATCTGGAACGGCTTGCGGACGACCGCGGCCACGTCCGACCCCTCGGCCTGCACATCGGTGTCGCCCGTGAGCAGCACGACGGGCAGGCCGGGCAGGCGTACGCGGATCTCGGACGCCAGCTCGCGGCCCGACATGCCCGGCATCGAGAGGTCGGTCACGACGAGGTCGTAGACGACTGTCCCGAGGCAGTCCAGCGCGGCATGCCCGCCGTCGGCGTCGTCGACGGAGTGGCCGCGCAGGCGCAAGAGCTTTGTCGTGACGAGGCGCACCATCGGCTCGTCGTCCACGACGAGGATCCGGAGCGAGCGGCCGTTGGGCGGGCGCACCGGCGCCGACGACGTCGGCGGGGCGGACGCCACAATCGGGGCCGGGTCGTGGGCGGCGAGCGGGAAGACGAGCCGGAAGCGCGTCCCCGCGCCGGGCGCGCTCTCGACCTCGATCCGCCCGTTGTGCTCCTGCACGATGCCCTGCGAGACCGTCAGGCCCATGCCCGTTCCGGCCGTGCCCTTGGTCGTGTAAAGCGGCTCGAAGATGCGCCGCTGGACGCGCTCGGTCATCCCGACGCCGGTGTCCGACACCTCGACCACGACGCCGCCCTGCGCGTGCAGGCCCGTCGCGACGCGCAGCGTCCCGCCCTGCGGCATCGCCTGGACGGCGTTGAGCACGAGGTTGACGAGCACCTCGCGCAGCTCGGTCGGCGTGCCGGGTATCGTCGGGACGGGCTGGAGGTCCGCGTCGACGTGGATCGCGATGCCCATGCGCCGCGGCTCGTTGTGCCAGTACGGCTTGGTGAGCGTGAGAACCTCGGCGGCGAGGTGGTGGAGCGGGACGGGCTCGGCGCGCTCCTGCTTGTCGTTGCGGAGGTACTGCTGGATGCGGCGCACGAGCGCGGCGCCGTCGCCGGCGGCCTGCGTGAGCGTGGCGAGGTGCGCGAACGCCTCGGGCTCGGCGGCGCACCGCGCGAGGTCGTCCGAGATGAGCTCGCCGTGGCCGAGGACCGTCGTGAGCAGGTTGTTGAAGTCGTGCGCGACGCCCATCGTCATGCGCCCGAGCATCTCGAAGCGCCGCCGTCGCGTCTGCTCGGCCGCCCACGAGACCGGCTCGCGCAGCACCTCGCCGATGATGTGGACCGGGAAGCGGCCGGACTCGACGCCGGGCAGCCGGATGGGCTGGAAGTGGACGAGGACGGGCGTCGGCGGCTCCGTCCCGTCGACGAGGAAGACCTGGTGCGAGACCGGACCGCCGCGCGCGGCCTCGACGACGTAGTCGCTGGCGAAGCGGGCATCATCGAGCGGGAGGCGGCCCCAGAGCGCGTCCGTGCCGAACAGGTCCAGCCAGGCGTCGCTCGCGTCGAGGCGCTCGCCTGAGGCGGTGACGAGCGCGGTCAGCAGGTCGGTCGCGACGAGCGGGAGGGGGGCGTCCATGTCGGGAGTCGGTCCGGGCCGGCGAAAGTACGGGCGCGCGCCCGTCTGAACCCGTGTGGACGCGCTGCGAGGGCGTGTCCTACTTTGCCGTCTCCACCTGCGCGCCCGATGCCCGTCCTCCGCTGCCTCGCCCTGCTCGCGTTCGTGGCCTGCATGCCCGGCTGCCGCGCGTCCGGCCCGGTCGGAAACGCCCCGCCGGACTACGCCGCCGGCGACACGCTCCTGCCGCACGACGCCTTCGTGCTGGACTCGCGCGTGCTCGGCGAGCCGCGCCCCGTCAACGTCTACCTCCCGCAGGGCTACGCGACGTCGGACCGCCGCTTCCCGGTCCTCTACATGCCCGACGGCGGCACCACCGAGGACTTCCCGCACGTCACCGCGACCGTGGACTCGATGATCGCCGAGGGCGCGATGCTGCCCGTGATCGTCGTCGGGATCGCCAACACGGTCCGCCGCCGCGACCTCACGCCACCGACGACGGTCGCGTCGGACCGCGAGATCGCGCCGGTCGTCGGCCGCGCGCCCGCCTTCCGCGCCTTTCTCCGCGACGAGCTGATGCCCGAGATCGGCCGCCGCTACCGCACCGACGGCGTCACGGGGATCATGGGCGAGTCGCTCGCGGGCCTGTTCGTCGTGGACACGATGTTCGAGGAGCCCGCCCTCTTCCGGACGTACATCGCGATCAGCCCGAGCCTGTGGTGGGACGGCCAGTCGCGCGTCCGCCACGCGCCCGCGTGGCTCGCGGCGCACCGGACGGTCTCGAACAGCCTCTACCTCACGCACGCCGACGAGGACACCATCGTGGAATCCGTCGGGATGCTCGCCGCGGCCCTCCAGGCCAACGCGCCGCCCGGCCTCCGGTGGACGTCCCGGCCGCGCCCCGATCTCACGCACGCGACGGTCTACCGCGCGACGAAGCGCGACGCCCTCGCCTGGGCCTTCCCGCGAAACACGGGGCCGCGGTAGACACGGTCCGTCGATGCCGACGGGAGCCTGACGGCGCGTCGCCGGTACGGGTGAGGACCCTCGCCTCACGCCCACCATGCCCGACGCCCGCGCCGCCGCGCTCCACGACGCGCTCGCCCGCTACCCGGCGAGCGTCTTTCAGTTCGACCCGCGCATCCGCGACGGCTGGCTCTCGGACCGCTACTTCGTCCGCACCGCCGCCACGCTCGCGCTCGCCGGGCGGGACCCGCACGTGACGCTCCAGGTCTTCGCCAAGCGCCACGGCCTCGTCGCCGGGGCCTTCGAGGCCGTCCGCCTCCTCGAGACGCAACTCGCCGACGGGTACACGCGGGCCGACGTCACGGTCGAGACGCTGCTCGACGGCGACGCGGTCGAGCCGTTCGAGACCGTCATGCTCGTCCGCGGGCCGTACCGCGCCGTCGCGCATCTCGAGACGCCGCTGCTCGGCACGCTCGCGCGGCGCTCGCTCGTCGCCACCAACGTCCGCCGCGTCATCGACGCCGCGGCCGGCCGGCCCGTCGTGTTCATGGGCGCGCGCCACGACGACTGGCGCGTGCAGACGCCCGACGGCTACGCGGCGATGGTCGGCGGGGCCGGCAGCGTCTCCAGCGACGCCGGCGGCGCGTGGTGGGGCGGGAGGGGAGCCGGCACGATGCCGCATGCCCTCATCGCCGCCTTCGAGGGCGACGTCGTCGCGGCGACGCTCGCCTTCGCGCGGTACGTCCGCGAGACCGAGCCCGGCGTCAACGTCGTCAGCCTCGTCGACTACCACAACGACGCCGTCGGCGACGCGCTCGCCGTCGCCCGCGCCATGCGCGACGCGTTCGGGCCAGACGCCCTCTCGGGCGTGCGCGTCGACACGAGCGAGCGCCTGGTGGACCGCTCGCTCGAGGAGCGGGCCCGTCTGGAGCCCGATACCCCGCTGACCGGCGTCACGCCGGACCTCGTCCGCCTGCTGCGCGCCGCGCTCGACGCCGAGGGCTTCGACGGCGTCGGCATCATCGTCAGCGGCGGCTTCACGCCGGAAAAGATCGAGCGCTTCGAGGCCGAGGGCGTGCGCGTCGCGGGCTACGGCGTCGGCTCCAGCCTGCTCGGCCACAACCGCGGCGAGGCGGACGGCCTGCTGGCCTCGTTCGACTTTACGGCGGACGTCGTCGAGGTCGACGGCCGCGCCGAGAGCAAGGTCGGCCGCGGCCTCCGCCCGAACCGTCGGCTCGTGCCCGTCGCGTGGTCCTGAACCTGCGCTCGCTCGTGAGCGGCGTCGGACCCTGACGCTCCGGCGGCCGTTCCGCAGAGCCCATCTACCCACCCCTTCCCGATGACCGATTCCCCCGCCTTCAAAGCCGTCGCCGAGGCCATGGCCTCCATCGACTTCTGCATGATGCAGACCGTCGGCGCCGACGGCGTCAACACGCGCCCGATGTCGACCAACGGCGAGGTCGAGTACGACGGCGACAGCTGGTTCTTCTCGCGTGCGACGTCGACCAAGAATGGCGAGATCGAGCGCGACGACCGCGTCCAGCTCACGTTCGCCGACACCGACGGCCCGTCGTTCATCTCCGTCTGGGGCCGCGGCGAGATCGTCGACGATGTCGAGACGAAGCGCCGGCTGTGGCAGGACGAGCTCAAAATGTGGTTCGAGAACGGCCCGGACGACCCGGAGGTGACGCTGATCAAGGTCCGCGCGGGCAAGATCCAGACGTGGGGCCGCATGGGCGACGCCGAACTGGACATGACGGAGGCGTAGCCCTCTCCGGGCGCTGCCCTGCACAGGCCTGCGCCGTACGTCTGCGGCCGGCCCGCGCCGCACGGCGTCGCAGCGTGTGCTGGACCTCTTTCACCTGGTCAGATGCTGTACAGGACTCGCCGAGGCCCGATCTCCCCGCTGCTCCAAATCGCGTCCCTGGCGCTCGCGGTGACTCTGACGTCCTGCCGCGCCAGAGACCTGAGCCAGTCGTGCCTGCCGCTCAGCGCGCCCACGACCGTCGTGCTGGTACAGGACGTCCACACGATGACGTGGACGGAGACGGACCTGTTGCTGGACCCGGCCAACCCGAGCCGCATCGATCCGGTGCTCGTCGCCGGAACACGCCTGCGCATCCGCAGGCTGTCCCAGCCCGTCGCGTTCGACTCCAACAACGCCGACATCGAGGTCTTCGGCGAACTCGAAGACGGCCGGACGTTCCTCTACCGATGGGGATCCGGACGCACGCTGTACCGCGCACCGTGGGAGCCTGCCAGCACCCCCGAGATGCGCACCGTCCCCTGCGCCAACAGCTGACCGTGCGTCAGACCGCCACCGCCTCACCGTACACGATGGTTCGCATCGCTGCTGTCCTGCTTCTCGTCGGCGCCGGGCGGGTGTCCGCTCAGCCCGCCAGCGCCTCGCAGTCGCCGCCCGATTCCATCGCACGCCTGCTCCCCGTCGGGGAGGTTCGCGTGAGCGTGATGCGGCTGTCCGGCCCGCCGCGTCTCGATGGCCTGATGCGCCGGTTCAGGGAGGCGATCAGCCGGGACCCGGCCTGGATGCAGCAGTACGTCCGGGAGAACGACCTGCCAGCAGGTGAGACGCTTCCGTACCACCCGAACATGGGCCTGAGCCGGGAGGAGTACGACGACATGGTCCTCCTGATGGGACGAATGGTTCTGATGCCCGTGTCCGAGGCCCGGCTCACCATCGCCCGGTTGTCCTCCGGGATCACGCTCGACGGGGAACCGGATCTCGCGCGGTTCACCGGGATCACGGTCGATCCCGAGCGGGCGACGGTGCAGACGCCGCTGGGCACGCTGGCCGAGGTCGAGCGCGTCCACCCGAGCGCGGGCCAGGCCATCACCGGGCCGTGGGACGGCTATGCATGGGTGCTGGACGAGTTCGACCCCGACACCGGAACGGGCGTCCGGATCACGCTCGACCTTGGCCGCCGGACGGATCAGGGCGATGCCATCCTGGCCTACGATGCCCGGAGGATGGAGGCCGGACGGCTCATCGACCGCGTCAAGTGGACCCTGACGTACCCGCTGGAGCCCCGCTGACGGGTCGGCGCCGTGGCCGGGGCGCGACCACCGAACAGCTTGCCCGCACCTCCGCCGAAGAACGCGCGGAGACGACGCGCGGCGCGCATCCGCGCGCACGACGGCCCGTCCCGGATCGGTCTTTGCCCCGTAGCGCCCGTACCTTGCCAGGTGCGCCCCGACGTGCCCGCCCGGGTCCCCGCGCCGCTCCTCCCCGACTCGTCCGATCCCGATGCTCAACGCTCTCAAGAAGGTTTTCGGCGGTGACAGCAACCAGCGCATGCTCAAGAAGCTGTCGCCGGTCGTCGCCGACATCAACGCGCACGCCGAGTCGCTCTCGGGTCTTTCGGACGACGAGCTCCGTGCCAAGACCGAGGGCTTCAAGGCCCGCATCCGCGAGGCGACCGCACCCATCGAGGCCGAGCTCGAGGAGACGCGCGCCCTTCTGCGCGCCGCCGGCACGGCCGACGCCAGTGACATGGCCTCCGGCGACGGCGCGGCGTCCGACGCCGAGGCGCTGTCCGTCCGAGAGCGCCAGGACCTCTACTCCCGCCTCGACGACCTCGAGGGCGAGTGGCTCGACGCCGCCGAGGACACCCTCGACGACCTCCTGCCCGAGGCCTTCGCCGTCATCAAGGAGACGTGCCGCCGCTTCGTCGGCAAGAGCTGGCTCGCCGGCGGCGCCGAGGTCGAGTGGAACATGGTCCCGTTCGACGTCCAGTGGATCGGCGGCATCACGCTGCACCAGGGCTCCGTGGCCGAGATGAAGACGGGCGAGGGCAAGACGCTGACGTCCGTCGCCCCGATCTACCTCAACGCGCTCGTCGGCCGCGGCGTCCACGTCGTCACCGTCAACCCGTACCTCGCCGTCCGCGACTCCGAGTGGATGGCGCCCGTGTTCGACTTCCACGGCCTGAGCGTGGACTGCATCGACAAGCACCAGCCGCAGTCGCCCGAGCGCCGCGCGGCCTACCGCGCCGACATCACGTACGGCACCAACAACGAGTTCGGCTTCGACTACCTCCGCGACAACTCGTTCGTGTCCGAGGCCGGCCAGCTCTCGCAGCGCGGCCACCACTCCGCGATCGTGGACGAGGTCGACTCGGTGCTGATCGACGAGGCGCGGACGCCGCTCATCATCTCGGGCCCGGTCCCGACGCCGGACACCGACGAGTACCAGACGTTCCAGCCGCTCGTGGACCGGCTCGTCCGGGAGCAGCAGCGCGTCGTGGCCGCGTTCGTCGCCGACGCCGAGCGCAACCTCAAGCTCCGCGACGAGCTCTTCGAGAAGGGCGACAAGAAGGGCGCCAACCGCGCCGAGCGCGAGGCCGGCCT
>JBBSUZ010000064.1:0-11713 GCA_038233965.1 Rhodothermales bacterium
CACTCGCGGTGACGGAGACGTTGCTGGTGGCCGGCGCCGGGGTGAGCGCCGTCATGCGCCGCAACGTCGAGTCCATCGGCCGGGACTGGGAGTCCTACCGCGCGCAGGCCGGGAACGAGCCCCCTTTCGCCGCCCAGGAGCCGACGCTGAAGGCGCTGTACGAGCTCGTGGGGGCCACCCCGGCGCGCCCGCATCGCATCCACGACGGCACCTCCCCCATCACGGTCGTGGGGAGCGACTGGGCGGACCAGCACCAGGAACTGTGGGGTCTCCTCGTGCCTGCGCAGGGGGCGGCGCGCACGGTGCAGGGGGAGGTTGTCAGGATCACGGGGCGCGTGGCCATCGAGATCAACGAGAACGACGGCGTCAGCTGGGACGCCGGCTTCCAGCTCATGCTGGCCGCCCTCATGATCCACCTCGGGACGGGCATCCCCCTGCCCGCCACTGATCTGGCCGAGGCCAGGGCGCTGGCGGTGGGCCTGCGGACCGGGGGCGGCGTCGAGGAGGACGTCGAGCGGGCGGGACGTGCCGGATGCGTCGAAGGCCTGGTAGCGGGCCATGAGCGTGTCGGCGGGCTGGGCGGCGGCGGTGCCGGCGAGAAGGCCGGCGAGAAGCAGGAGGCGGGTCATCGCTGGAGGTGGGATGATCGGACGGTTCAGCCCCCGTTTGGGCGCGCGAACGAAGCGCGAGTCTGGAGGGCTCGCGTAGCACGCCAAAACTGTCCCCCTCGATCGAGGGGGACAGTCTGAACGCGCGACGCACGCGGTTCAGGATGGCACACTATGCGCGCGTTCGGACTGGGGGTCAGCCCGCGTCGTCCGCCTTCTTGCGCGAGCGGCGCGGCGTGGGCGCGGCCGGCGTGTCGTCGGGCGCCGGGGCATCGGACGTCGGGGCGTCGGTCGCCGGAGCCGCCTTCTTGCGGGTCGTCCGCGTCTTCTTCGGCGTGGCCTCGACCGGAGCGTCGGCGTCGGGCGCTGACGTCTCGGACGTCGCCGGCTCCGCCTTCTTGCGCGTCGCGCGTGTCTTCTTGGCTGGCGCGGGTGCCGCCTCGACGGCCTCGACCGGCGTCTCGACCGGTGCGGTCTGGACGGGAGCCTCGGCCGGTGCGGCCTCGACGCGAGCCTCGGCCTTCGGAGCCTCGGTCGGCGCCGCCTTCTTCCGGCGCGAGGTCTTTTTCGGCTGCGCGTCGGCCTCAGCTCGGGCGTCGGCGTCGGCCTTCTCGTCGGCCCGGGACGGGCGCGTCTCCGTCTCGCGCATCGTCGGGTCGACGTAGCGGCGGTCGCGGAGCGACTGCTGGTAGACGCCGTCGAGCAGCATCGCGAGGATCTCGGGCTCGCCCTCGGCGACGAGGCGCTCGACGACCGGCACGAAGCGGGCCTGGCGCTCGCGCTCCATCCGGCTGCGGCGGCGCAGGTCGTCTTCGAGCAGCGTCGTGAGGCGCTCGGCGACGCGCGCCGCGAGCTCGTCCTCGGTCGGGACGGGCAACTCGTCGAGCGGGATCGAGTAGCGGCGCGCGATGCCGCGCAGCGCGGGCGCGTCGGTCGCGGTCATGAGCGAGATCGAGACGCCGGCCTTGCCCGCGCGCGCCGTTCGGCCCGAGCGGTGGACGTAGTACTCGGGGTCCTGCGGGACGTCGTAGTGGAAGACGTGCGAGAGGTCCTCGACGTCGATGCCGCGCGCGGCGACGTCGGTCGCGACGAGGAAGCGGAGCTCGCCGGCGCGCAGGCGGCCCATGACCTCCTCGCGCGCCTTCTGGGTGAGGTCGGACGAGATGCCGGCCGCGTCGAGGCCGTAGTTCGTCAGGAACGTCGCGAGGTAGTCCACCTGGCGGCGCGTGTTGGCGAAGATGATGCCCGAGGACGGGTTCTCCCACTCGATCAGCGTCGCGAGCGCGCGGTCCTTGGCGCGCGGGTCCACGGGGAAGGCGCGGTGCGACATCAGGTCCACGTGGATCGTGCCGCCGGACGTCGCGATGAAGATCGGGTCGTTGAGGAATTCCTGGCCGATGCGCTGCACCTGGAAGGGCATCGTGGCCGAGAACATGTAGCCGTCGCGGACCTTCGGGAGGTAGCGCTTGAGCTTCATCATGTCCGGGTAGAAGCCCATCGAGAGCATCTCGTCGGCCTCGTCGAGGACGAGCATCTGGAGCTGGCGCAGGTCCAGCGTGCCGCGCGAGAGGTGGTCCAGCACGCGCCCCGGCGTGCCGACGACGAGGTGCGCGCCCTTCTCGAACGCGTCGAGCTGCGGGCCGTAGGCGGTCCCGCCGTAGACGGCGACGCCCGAGAGCTGCTCGTTCGTCGGGAGCCCGGCGTTCATGCGCTCGAACTCGTTGAAGATCTGGAGCGCGAGCTCGCGCGTCGGGCACAGCACGAGCGCCTGGCAGGCCGGGAGGTCCGGGTCGAGGCGCTCGAGCATCGGCAGCAGGAACGCGCCGGTCTTGCCCGAGCCCGTGCGCGACTGCACGATGAGGTCGCGGGCGTCGAGGATGTACGGGATCGCCTGCTGCTGGACGGGCATCAGGCCGGGCCAGCCGAGCGCGTCGAGGCCCTCCTTGAGGCGGAACGGGATCGTGTCGACCGTCGCGTCGGCGACGTCGGGGTCGAGCTCGGCGAAGGGCGTCTTGAGGGGCTCGGCGGCCTTCTTCTCGTTCTGGGCCTTCTGCGTAAAGTCGAAAACAGCCTTGTAGGCCATGCGGGTCGGCGGGCGCGGGGCCCGCGGGCAAATGGGGCCGCCCGGGGTCTGTCACGTGGCCCGACCGGCAAGTCTCGGCGCACACGCGCCTCGCGGAAGCACTCCGCGTGCGGGAGAGTAGCCCGCAGCCCGTGCGTTGGTGCCCGGCGGCGGGCGTTGTCAGACCGAGTTCGCGGACGACCGCTTGCCGCGACCGCCGTTCCGGCCGTAGTCCCGTCGTGCGCGCGCAACAGCGAGCGCCCGTTCCGCGTCCTGCCTGTCCGCTTCCACACTGCCATGCCTGCCCCGCTCCGCCGCGTCGCCGACGCGCGCACCGGCCTCTACCTCAGGCTCGGGGCCGCGCTCGTCGCGCCCGCCGGCGCACTCACCGGCTGCCAGGACGCCGGCCCGCCGCCGCCCGCCGAGGACGTCGCGCTGACGGGCGTCGAGACCGTCATCCAGCAGATGCCCGACGGCTCGTACCAGATCGCCGACGAGCAGGTCGTCGACGGACGCGTCGGCGGCGTCACCATCATTCACCTCGATGCGAACGCGCCGGGCGGCACGCGCACCGAGCGGCTCGACAGCCCGGAGGCCTTCGCGGCCCGCCTGCCGGCGACGCCGCCGGACAGCGCCGGGCTCGGCGCGGGCGCAGCGTGGGGCAGCGGTGGCGGCGGTGGCGGCGGTGGCAGCACGGCCGAGGTGCGGCAGCGGTCGGGGTTCGGGCTAGGCGACGCGCTCCTGATGTCGGCGATGTTCAACCTGTGGCGGCCGCCGTACTACGCGGGCTACGGCTACGCGGCGCCCGCGCGGGCGTACACGAACGCCGGCGTGCGGCAGCGCAGCGCGGCCGTCGTCGCCCCGCGCGTCGCGGCGGCGGGCCGGCGCGGGACACTCGCGACGCCCTCGCGCGTGCGGACGGTTCAGCGGGCCGCAGCGACGCGTGCCTCCCGGCCGTCGGGTGGGCGCTCGGGCGGCTTCGGGCGGGGCTTCGGCCGCGGTGGCGGGTGACGAACCGCATGGTGACAGGAGAGGTCTAACCGGACGCCGTGCTCGGCAGGGGCACAGCATGCTGTGCCCCTGCGGTCCGCCCCGGGTGCGAACGTGGTCTGCGTTTCCCATTTTCGATGTCTGCTCCGATCCGCCTCCGCCCCGTCCCGCCGGTCACGCCCGAGGCGCTCGAGCGCGTCGGCTGGGGCTGGCTCGCGACCGACGCCGACGGCGCGCCGCCGTACCTCGCGGCCGAGATGGTCGAGCTCTCGCTCGAAGATGCCGACACGCTCGCGCTCGCCGGCAACACGCTCTACGCGCTGCTCGTCGAGGCCGCCGAGCACGTCCTCGAGAAGGACCTGCTGGACGAGGTCGGCGTGCCGACCGCCCTGCACCGCCTCGTGCGGCACTCGTGGGACGACGACCGCCCCTGGCACGTCTACGGCCGCTTCGACCTCGCCGGCGGCGTCGCCGGGCAGCCGGTCCGCCTCATCGAGTTCAACGCGGACACGGCGACGGCCATCCCCGAGACGGCCATCGCGCAGTGGGCGCAGGCCCGCGACGTCCCCGGCGCCGAGCAGTTCAACGAGCTCTACGAGCGCCTCGTCGAGCAGTTCGGCCGCCTGCGGGCCGCCAACGACGACCTCTCCCCCACCCTCCTCTGCACCGGCTTCGCCGACGCGCCCGAGGACGACGCCAACCTCGGCGTCGTCGGTGCCGCAGCCGAGGAGGCGGGCTTCCGGGTGACCTACCGCTCGGTCCCGGACGTCACGTTCTCGCCCGGCGAGGGCGTCTTCACGCACGAGCCCGCATCGGGCGAGCGCGAGGCAGGCTGGGTGCGGCACGACTTCGTCTTCAAGCTCGTCCCGTGGGAGACGTTCGCGACCGACGAGCCCGCGCTGCTCACGATCCTCGAAGGGCTGATCCTGGACCGCCACGTCGTCGTCGTCAACCCGGCCTACGCCGTCCTGCTGCAGAGCAAGCGCCTGATGAAGGTGGCCTACGACCTGCACCCGGACGACCCGCTCCTGCTCGAAGCGGCCTACGTGCCGCTCGCGGGCCAGCGCCACGTCGAGAAGCCGGCGTACGGCCGCGAGGGCGGCAACGTCTCGATCTACGGCGCGACCGGCGAGCCGCTCCACGCGACCGGGGGCGACTACGACGTCTACCCGTCCGTCTTCCAGGCCTTCACGGACCTGCCGCACGACGACGCGGTCCGCCTCTACCAGACGGGCCTCTTCTGGGCCTTCGAGGCCTGCGCGGTCGGTTTCCGCCGCGGCGACCTCGTCATGGACGACCGGAGCGCCTTCGTCGGCCACCTCGTCGTGGACGAGTAGAGGCGTTTCACTGCCCGAACCCGATGAGCAGGCCGATTCCAACGACCGACTGGTTCGGGTTCAGGTTGGCCGACGTCTGGACACCGACCCGCATGGTGCGGGTCGTCCGGATCGCCGCGTCGAGCCCGAGCGCCAGGCCGAGCGTGGACGGGAGGGTCTCGTCTGGGCAGACGGTGGAGAGAAAACAGGCCCGGTCGATCCCACCGCCGGTGAGACCCGGACCCGCGCCAAGAAACACGTGGGCGCGGTCACCGAGCGTGACGCCGCCGAGTGCAGCGATCTCCCATCGCGTGCGGGTTTCGGTGGCGACCCCGATGCTCAAGGTTGAGGCCGCCGTGACTCGTAGGCGGCCCGTGGCGACGCCACGTCGCGCTCCGACGCTACCTTGAGCGGCGAGGAGCATACCCTCTCCCGAGTCAAACACCGGCCCGAGGCTAAACGTGATGACGGGCCGAATCGGGACGGGGGGCGGTCCCAAGGTGCCGGTCTGCGCATACGCAGACGACGCGAGCAGAGTGATCCCGGCGAGGGCGCGCGTGAGGTGCATGGCGTCAGGAGGCTACAGCGCGATGCGGAGAGAGAGCCCGGCCGCCCGCTCGCCATCGGGCCCGACGAGCACGACCGGCTGCACGTCCGAGGCGTTGTAACCAGCTGCTGCGGCATACGGCGGCGCGATGAGCATCACGGCAAGGCCGGCGAGAATCACCGGGTTGTTGTCGTCGCTCGCGCTGAGGACTTTTCCAAGGCCGTAGCCGACCAGCAGGACGCCGCCGGCGGCGACGAGCGTCCCCCGGACGGCCCCGAGCGCAGCTCCCCGGAACGTCCCGCTGCGGCCGTTCCGGCGCCCGAGGTAGGTCACGCCGACCGCGGCGCCGATCGGGTACAGGAAGATCGTGGCACTCCGAGCGCCCTCGGATACACCACCTGCACGCATCGCGAGGGTGGTGAGCAGGACCGCCGTCGCGCCTGCCGCTGCCCCGCCGAGCACGAGGTCGGCCGACGGCGCGCGCCGCCGTGTGGCGGTCGAGTCCGGGGTCTGCGCCGCGGCGCTGGATGCGAAAAGGACGGCGAGCAGGAAGGCGCGCATCGGGTCAGAGGGCGACGGTGAGAGCGAGCCCTGGCGTCCGCTCGCCGCTCGGCCCGACGAGCACGACGGGCTGCGCGGCCGCCTGGCTCCAGTCGAACCCGATGAGCGCCGTCACGGGCGTCAGGAAGGTGTAAGCGAGGAATGCCCCGACCCTCATACTGGCCGCGTCGTCGCTGTATTCGGGCAGGAGCCCGGCGATGCTTCCTAGCGCGATCGCAGGAACCGCCCCGGCTGCCGCGCCGGCCATCGTCGGGACGAAGCGGCCAGAGTTGCCGAGCACGCGCCCGACGCCGTACACGGCAAGTCCGCTCGCGACGGTCGTCACCGCGCCACGCGCCAGAAGCGGCGCGTCCTCTCCGCCCTGAAAGAACACGTTGACGGCGACGACGGTCGCTGGCACCGCCATCAGCATCCGCTCGGCGGACGTGAGGCGGTTCTGCGCGGACGCCGCCAGCGGGCCGAGCAGGACGAGCAGAAGGGCCAGCGCGCGCATCACAGCGTAAAGCAGATGAACCCGAAGGCTATGGCTCTCGCTCAGTCATCCCGTGGTGCAGACGCACTACATCGCCATCCCGCCGTCGACGTGGAGGACGTGGCCGGTGACGTAGGCCGCGGCCGGCGAGCACAGCCAGACGACCGCGTTCGCGACGTCCTCGGGCGCGCCCGCCTTGCCAAGCGGGATCTGCGCCTGGATGCCCTCCATCGCCTTCTCCGAGACCGCGGCCGTCATGTCGGTCGCGATGTAGCCCGGCGCGACGACGTTGGCGCGCACGCCCCGCCCCGCCAGCTCTTTGGCGAGGCTCTTCGTGAACCCGATGAGCCCGGCCTTGGACGCCGCGTAGTTCGCCTGCCCCGCGTTGCCCGTCACCCCGACGACGCTCGCGAGGGTGACGATCGCGCCGCCGCGCTGCTTCATCATCGGCCGGTAGGCCGCCTTGCAGACGTGGAACGCGCCCGTGAGGTTGGTGTCGATCACCGCCTGCCAGTCCGCCTCGGTCATGCGGATCATGAGCCCGTCGCGCGTGATGCCCGCGTTGACGACGAGCGCGTCGATGCGGCCCCACTTTTCCACGACGGCGGCGACGGCTGCCTCAGCCTGCGCGGCGTCCGCGGCCTCGGCCTGGATGCCGAACGCCTCGGTCCCGCCCGCTTCGAGCTCGGCGACGAGCGCGTCGGCCGCCTCCTGCGAGGCGCGGTAGGTGAACGCGACCTTCGCGCCGGCCTGCGCGAGCGCGAGCACGACGGCTCGGCCGATACCGCGCGTGCCGCCGGTGACGAGAGCGGTGGTTCCGGAGAGGTCGAGCGTGTAGGCCACAGAATCGGGGATCAGGGGGACGGAGGGGCACAGCATGCTGTGCCCGCGGTCAGATGGTTTAAAGCGCCGCGATCTGCGCCGCGGTCCCGGCCTGCGCCGTGACTGCGTCTCGCCCGAGCGTGCGGCGGACAAGCCCGGACAGGACGGCGCCCGTCCCGACCTCGACGTAGCGACTCGCGCCCATCTCGGCCATCGCCTGGAGCGACTGCGCCCAGCGGACGGGCGACGTCAGCTGTTCGAGCAGGCGCGTCCGGATCTCGTCCGGGTCGGTCGTCGCGACGGCCGTCACGTTGAGGACGACGGGGCACGACGGGACCGAGATCGTGAGCGCGTCCAGCGTCTCGGCGAAGCCGGCGCGGGCCTCGGCCATGAGCGGGCTGTGGAAGGCGCCCGAGACGGGCAGCGGCACGACGCGCTTCGCGCCGGCCTCGGTGCACAGCGCGCCCGCCCGGGCGACCGCCGCGGCGTCGCCCGAGATGACGATCTGGCCCGGGTCGTTGTAGTTGGCCGGCACGACGACGCCCTCGCCGGCCTCCGTCGCGGCCTGGCAGGCGGCTTCGAGCGCGGCGGCGTCGAGGCCGAGCACGGCGGACATCGCCCCATCGCGTGCCTGCGCCATCAGCTCGCCGCGGCGGCGCACGGCCCGCAGCCCATCCTCGAACGAGACGGCACCGGCGGCGGCGAGCGCGGACCACTCGCCGAGGCTGTGGCCCGCGGCGACGTCCGGCCGGATGCCGCGTGCGCGCAGGGCGGCGTCAGCGGCGAGGCTGTGCGTGAACAGGGCGGGCTGCGTGATCTCGGTCGGCTTCAGCGCGTCGGCGTCGTCGCCGAACATGAGGTCCGTCAGGGACACGCCGAGCACGCGGTCAGCGGCGTCGAACATCGCCCGCGCCTCGGGGCTGTGCTCGAAGAGGTCGGCGCCCATGCCAGGCGCCTGCGAGCCCTGGCCGGGGAAGAGGAAAGCGGTCACAGGGGATACGGGATACGGGATGAGGGATGGGCAGACGGACGCGGTAGGCTTGGGGAGATCTGCTCATCCCGGATCACCTATCCCGCATCCCGTCAACCGTCGTAGGCCCACTTCAGCAGCGTCGCGCCCCACGTGAAGCCGCCGCCGAAGGCCGCGAGCAGGACCGTGTCGCCGCGCTTGAGCTGGCTCTCGTACTCGGCGAGGCAGATCGGGAGCGTCCCGCCCGTCGTGTTGCCCGTGTGCTCGATGGTGACCATGACGCGCTCGGCCGGGATGTCGAGGCGCTTTGCCGTGGCGTCGATGATGCGCCGGTTGGCCTGGTGCGGGACGAGCCAGTCGACGTCGGCGCCGGTGAGGCCGTTGCGCTCCGTGATCTCGGCGGCGGCCTCCGCCATGCCGACGACGGCGCGCTTGAAGACCGTCGGGCCGTCCTGCTGCGCGACGTGCCAGCCGGCATCGACCGTCGCATGCGTGGCGGGGTTGAGGCTGCCGCCGCCGAGCATATTGAGGGCGGGCCCGCCCGAGCCGTCCGCATGCTGGACGGCGTCGAGCAGGCCGAAGCCCTCGTAGTCGGCTTCGAGCAAGGCGGCGCCGGCGCCGTCACCGAAGATGATGCACGTCGTCCGGTCCGAGTAGTCGATGATGCGGCTCATCGTGTCGGCCCCGATCACGAGGACGCGCTTCGCCGCGCCGGACTCGATGAACCGCGCGCCGGTCGTGAGCGCGTAGAGGAAGCCCGAGCAGGCGGCCGAGATGTCGAAGCCCCACGCGTCGGTCGCGCCGAGCGCGTCTTGGACGAGGCAGGCCGTCGCCGGGAGCATCATGTCCGGCGTGATCGTCGCGACGAGGATCAGGTCGACGTCCGCGCCCGTGAGCCCGCGCTTGTCGAGGGCGACGCGGGCGGCCTCGGTGCACATGAACGCCGTTGCCTTGGTCGGGTCCTTGAGGATGCGGCGCTCGCGGATGCCGGTCCGCGAGACGATCCATTCGTCGTTGGTGTCGACGAGCTTTTCGAGGTCCGCGTTGGTGAGGCGGTCCGGCGGGAGGTAGTGGCCGACGGACGTGATGGCCGCCGTACGGCGTGCGCCGGGCGCGTCCTGCGGGAGAGTCGTCGGGTTAGAGTCGGTCACGCGGGGGCGGGGGTGTGGACGGCCTCAGGCCGCGGCGTCCGTGCGGAAGGCGCGCCCGATGCGGGCCGAGAGGTTCTGCTCGGCGAGCTCGGCCGTCCGGAAGATCATCTGCTCGACGGCGCGGGCGGACGAGCCGCCGTGGCCGATCACGACCGTGCCGTCGATGCCGAGAAGGGGCACGCCGCCGAAGTTCTGGTAGTCGAACGGCGAGAGCATGCCCTTGAGCACGCGCCCGACCATGCCGGCGTCCTCGGCGCCGAGGCCCTGCCCGACGATCTGGGCGCGTACCATCTCGGGCAGGATCGTCGCGACGGACTCGGCGAGCTTCAGCACGACGTTGCCGACGAAGCCGTCGCAGACGCAGATGTCGGCGCCGTGGCGCAGGATGTCGCGGCCCTCGACGTTGCCGACGAAGTCGATGTGGCCGTCCTCGGCGGCCTCGACGAGCAGGCGGTGCGCCTCCTTGATCGTGTCGGTCCCCTTGCCCGGCTCCTCGCCGACGTTGATGAGACCGACGGTCGGGCGCTCCTTGCCGAGGAAGACGGCGCCGAAGAGGCTGCCCATGCGGGCGAACTGGACGATGTGCTCGGGGCGGACCTCCACGTTGGCGCCGACGTCGAGCACGACGCAGGTGCCGGACGGCGTCGGGAGGTAGCCCGGCAGCGCGGGGCGCAGCACGCCGGGACGCCGCCCGAGCCCGAAGAGGGCCATCGCCATCACGGCCCCGGTGTTGCCGGCCGAGGCGAAGCCGTCGGCATGGCCAGCCTTGACGAGGCCGATGCCGCGGTGGATCGACGAGTCGGGCTTCTTCTTGAGCGCCACGCCCGCGCTCTCGCCCATCTCGACGACCTGCGGCGCGTCGAGCACGTCGACGACGTCGTCGGCTGCGCCGGCGCGCTCGAGCTCGGCCCGGATCTCCGCCTCGCGCCCGACGAGCACGATCCGCAGCGTCTCGCCGCGCGCGGCGACGGCGGCGAGCGCGCCGTCCACGACGACGCCCGGCGCATGGTCGCCGCCCATGGCGTCGACGGCGACTCGGACGCGCCCCGCGGGCGGGTTCGTGGACATCAAAGCGGCGGCTGGCGGTGGGGACGGCGCAAGATACGGCGCCCCTCGCGCCCGCCGCCGAGCGCGTCCGGCGCACCGGGGCGGGGCATGCGGCGCGTCCCATCACGGGCGGCGGCGCGCAAAACGGACGGTGCCCGCCTCACGCCCGGTCGGGCATGGTGCGGACACCGGGACGGGTCTCAGGAAGACGAAACCGGACGCGCGTGCGCCCGGCGTCGGGGCCTACGCGTACTCCTTGACCTCGCGCACGGCGCGGCCACGGTAGTGGCCGCACGTCGGGCAGGCGCGGTGCATGAGCTTGTCGGCCCCGCAGTTCGGGCACTCCTGCGTCACGGGCAGGGAGCGGACCTTGTACGCCGAGGCGCGGCGGGCGCGCGTGCGGGCTTTCGAGGTTCGGCGCTTGGGGTGAGCCATCGGAAGAGTCGGAAGACGCCCGCAGAGGCGGGCTGGTTGGAGTCAGGCGGCGGAGGCGCCGCTGTCAGAAAGGTCGTCGTCGGCCGGATCGCCTTCGATCGGGTCGCCGGCCGGCGTGTCGCCGCCGTCGCCGCGCAGGGCGGAGAGAGCGGCCCACGGACTGACGTCGGGCTCGGCCGGCGCGCCGAAGGCGGTCGGGAGCTCGAGCGCGGCCGCGGCCGGGCTGATGTTGCGCAGCGGGAGCGCCAGCATCAGCGTGTCGCGGACCGGGCCCGTCAGGTTCGCATGCGTCGCGTCGTCGCTCGTGACGACGATGTCCTCGTCGTCGCTCGCCGCGAGCGGCGCGTCCGGGGCCACGATGAGCACCTGGTGCTCGCCGCGGATGGCCTGGTCGAACGGCTCGCCGGTGCGGTCGCACACGAGGTGCGCCGTCGCCGAGACCGCGAACGAGGCCACGATCTGGCGGGTCGCCACGGCGAGCTGCATCTCGACCGCGAGGTCGGAGAACAGCGCGGCGTCGAGCTCGAGCTCGGCCGCCGTCGGCGTGAGCGTCTCGGTGTGGAGACCGTCGGGGAGCGGGGCGATACGGACCCGAAGCATGGGGAGGTCGTCAAGGAACGGTCGGAGCCGGGCACCGGTCGGGCGCGCGGAGCCGGGGAAACTAGCCGTCCGGCCCCCGGCCCGGCAAGACCCTCACGCGATGTTGGCAATGCCCACACGGTGTCTTCGGCG
>JBBSUZ010000065.1:0-11700 GCA_038233965.1 Rhodothermales bacterium
GGAAGCAGACCGAGATCCACTTCCGCATCGACGGCCGCCTCGCGCGGTGGCACCTCGAGGAGCGCGGCAGCCCCGAGGCGCTGCTCTCGGTCTTCAAGGACGCGGCCCTCAACGTGGACCGCTTCGAGCGCGACAGGGCGCAGGACGGCTTCATCCAGCGCAAGATCGACGGCACGCTCATCCGCTACCGCGTCTCGATCCTCCCGATCGCCAACGCAGATCCCGAGGTCCGCTCGGAGTCCGTCGTCATCCGAATCCTCGACGACCGCAAGGTGGTCACGGACCTCGCCAAGCTCGGCCTGCTCGAGGGCGCGATGGCCAAGTTCGAGAAGGCGATCCGCCAGCCGCACGGCATGGTGATCCTCACCGGCCCGACGGGCTCGGGCAAGTCCACGACGCTCGTCGCGGCGCTCTCGAACGTCGTCACGCCCGCCGTGAACGTGCTCACGGTCGAGGACCCGGTCGAGTACATCATCCCGGGCGTCCGCCAGATCAAGCTCTCGCACAAGCTCTCGCTCGAAGGCGCGCTGCGCGCCATCCTCCGCCATGACCCCGACATCGTGATGGTCGGCGAGATGCGAGACAAGGACACGGCCGAGCTCGCGATCAAGCTCGCCAACACAGGCCACCTCACCTTCTCGACGCTCCACACCAACGACGCGCCGTCCGCCGTGTCCCGTCTGTACAAGATGGGCCTCGAGCCCTTCCTGATCGCGTACGCCATCAACCTCGTCGTCGCGCAGCGCCTCATCCGGACCCTCTGCGAGACGTGCAAGCGGCCCGATCCTGCGCCGGACCTGGTCCTCATCCGCGAGCTCGGCTTCACCGAGGAGGAGATCCGCTCGTACATCTTCTACAAAGCCACCGAGACCGGCTCGTGCCCGAACTGCAAGGGCCGCGGCTACAAGGGCCGCCGCGCCTGCGCCGAGGCGCTCTACTTCTCGCCGGCCGTCCGCGCCGCGATCGTCGCCGCGGGCGGCGAGATCAACGAGGACGAGATCCGAACGATCGCCGAGAGCGAAGGCATGCTGACGCTCGCGGCGTCGGCCCGCGTGCTCGTCGGCCGAGGCGAGGTGAGCGTGGACGAGATGATGCGCGTCACGGCCGGCGAACACTGACGGCCGTCGCGTGCGTGCCGCTGGCGGCCGGCCGCGCCCCGCGGGTGGCCGGCTGGCGTCAGGCGCGGAGCAGGGCGACGGTCTGCGCGATCGCGGGCTCGACGAGCGCATGCGCGTCCATTCCGGGCATCGTCATCTCGAGGCGGTTCGAGGCGGCGAGCGCGACGATGCCGTGGAGCGTCGTCCAGAGCAGGAGCGCGGCGGCGGCGGCCGAGTTGTCGAGCGGGCGGATCGTGCCGTCCGCCATGCCCGCCTCAATGGCCTCGGCGGTGAGCGCGAGCACGCGCATCCCGGGCGCCTTGTCGGCGTCCGAGAGCTCCGGGATGCCGTCCGCGCGGAGCATCATCATGACGTAGTAGTGGTCCGGCCGCTCGATGCCGAAGGTCGCGTAGGCGCGGGCCGTCGCGACGAGCCGGTCGAGCGGCGGGGCCGCGTCGTCGTTCGCGCTCAGCACGGCCTGCTCCATCGCGGCGAGGCCGTCGGCGACGAGCGCGCGGTAGAGCGCGCCCTTGCCGTCGAAGTGGTGGTACGCCGCGCCGGGGCTCACGCCCAGCTCGCGCGCGATGCGGCGGATCGAGACGGCCGTCGGCCCCTCGGACGTCAGCAGGGCGAGCGCGACGTTCAGGATGTCGTCGCGGAGCGTGGAGCGGGAGCCGGGCATCAGAGCGCGCGGCGGGCGGCGAGGGCGGCCCCGACGATGCCAGCCTCGTTGCCCAGCTCGGCGCGGCAGAGCGTCGCCTTGGTGTCGAGCAGGTGCCCGAACTGGCTCCAGCGGTCGATCCGCGACACGCCGCCGCCGATCACGATGCGGTCCGGAGCCAGCAGGAACTCGTACATGTCGAGGACGGGCTGGACGCGGCGCCGCGCCCAGCGCTCCCACGTGAGGTGCTCGCGCGTGCGCACCGAGTCGGCCGCGACGTGCTCGGCGATGCGCTCGTCGAAGCGCATGTGGCCGAGCTCGGTGTTCGGCACGAGGTGCTTGCCGACGAACAGCGCGCTCCCGATGCCCGTCCCGAACGTGACGACGAGCGTCGTGCCCTTCTCGCCCTTTCCGGCGCCGAACGCCATCTCGGCGAGGCCGGCCGCGTCGGCGTCGTTGAGGACGATCACGGGCACGCCCAAGCGCTTGCCGAAGAGGCGCGCGGCGTCGGTCCCGATCCACGACGGGTCGATGTTGGAGGCCGTCTCGGTCACGCCGCGGCGCACGCGCGCCGGGACGGTGCAGCCGACCGGCCCGCCCCACCCGGCGTGCGTCACCAGCCCCTCGACGGCCTCGGCGACGGCCTGCGGCGTCGCCGGCTTGGGCGTCGGCACGCGCACGCGGTCCGTGACGAGCGTTCCGCTCTTGGCGTTGACGACCGCGCCCTTCACCCCAGACCCGCCGATGTCGATGCCGAGGACGTGTTTGGGGCGCTTGCTCATGTGCGGAGGCTCAGGCGGGGAGGCGGTAGAGCTCGACGGCGAACCAGCCGGCGGCGTCGGTCCAGCGCGCGGCGCGGGCGAAGCCGGCGGGCGCAGCGAGGTCGAGCAGGGTGTCGGGCCCGTACTTCGTCGACGTCTCGGTGTGGACCGAGCCGCCGGCCTCGAAGCTAAACCGTTCGCCGCACACGGTGAGCGTCTGCGCCCGGCGGCTCACGAGGTGCATCTCGACGCGGTCCGGGAAGACGCGTGCCTGGTGCTCCCACGCGTCGAGGTCGGCGTCGCCGCACAGCTCGCGGTTGATGCGCGCGAGCAGGTTCAGGTCGAACGCGGCGGTGACGCCCTCAGGGTCGTCGTAGGCCGTCTGCAGGACCGCCGCGTCCTTGCGCTGGTCGGCCCCGATCAGCAGCGCCCCGCCCGGCCCGACGACGGCGGCGGCGTGCCGGAAGAACGCCTCGGTCTCGTCCCGGGTGAAGTTGCCCACCGTCGAGCCGGGGAAGAAGACGACGCGGCGCTCGCGCGGCGAGACGTCCGGGATGTCGAACGGCTGCGTGTAATCCGCGACCACGGGGCGGACGTCGAGGGCCGGATACTCGCGGCGCAGGGCGTCGGCGGCGTCGCTGAGGGCCGTCGGCGAGATGTCCACGGGGACGTAGGCGGCGAGGCCGCCGGGCGCGTCGAGGAGCGCGTCGAGCAGGACGCGCGTCTTGTCGCTGGAGCCCGAGCCGTACTCGACGAGGACCGCGCCGGGACCGATCGCGGCGGCCATGTCGGCGGCGTGTGCGTGGAGGATGCCGCGCTCGGTCTCGGTCGGGTAGTACGCGTCGAGGCGCGTGATGGCGTCGAACAGGCGCGAGCCCTCGGCGTCGTAGAGCCACTTCGGCGGGATCGCGCGCGGGGTCGCCCGCAACCCGGCGAGGACGTCAGATTCAAACGAGGAGGGCACAGGCGGGCGGGGAAATCGGTCGGCCTGAAATGAGATCGCCCGAAATGGTTCCGCCGCCCATGCCAGTCTGCGCCCGCGTCAGTCCTCGAGCGCGGCGAGGCCGGGGAGCGTCTGGCCCTCCATGAACTCGAGCATGGCGCCGCCGCCCGTCGAGACGTGCGTGACGGCGTCGGCCAGCCCGGCCTGCTCGATGGCCGCGACCGAGTCGCCGCCGCCGACGACCGTAAGCGCGCCGGCCGTCGTCGCGTCGGCCATGGCCTGGGCGACGGCGAGTGTGCCGGCCGCGAAGGGCTCCATCTCGAAGACGCCCATCGGGCCGTTCCAGACGACCGTTTTCGCGTTCCGGATCGTCTCGGCGTAGTGCGCCTGCGTCTCCGGGCCGATGTCGAGGCCCATGCGTCCGTCCGGGATGTCGGCACCTGTCTGGACGTCCGCGTCCGCGGCGAAGCGGTCGGCCGTGACGTGGTCGGTCGGGAGGCCGATGACGTCGGGGAAGCGGGCGAGGAGGCTGCGGGCGGTGTCGAGCCGGTCGTCCTCGACCATCGACGTCCCGACGCCGATGCCCTGCGCCTTGAGGAACGTGTAGGCCATCGCGCCGCCGATGAGCAGGCGGTCCACCTTGGGCGCGAGCGCCTCGATGACCCCGATCTTGTCCGACACCTTGGCGCCGCCGATCACGGCGACGAACGGGCGCTCGGGCGCGTCGAGGGCCTTGGTGAGGAACGTGACCTCGCGGGCGAGCAGCAGGCCCGCCGCGTGCGGCAGCCGGTGCGCGACGCCTTCGGTGGACGCGTGCGCGCGGTGGACCGACCCGAAGGCGTCCGACACGAACACGTCGCCGAGGCGCGCCATCTGGTCCGCGAGCGCCGGGTCGTTCTCGGTCTCGCCGGGCAGGAAGCGCGTGTTCTCGAGCAGCACGACGGACCCGTCCGCCGCGCCGGCGATGCACGCCTCAGCAGCGTCGCCGACCGTCTCCGGGCAGAACACGACGGGCGCGTCGATGAGCGTCCCGAGGTGCTCCGCGACGGGCCGGAGCGAGTACTTGGCCTCGGGTGCGCCCTTGGGCCGGCCGAGGTGCGACATCAGCACCGGTTTGCCGCCCGAGGCGAGGATGGCCTCGACGGTCGGGAGCGCGGCGCGGATGCGCGTGTCGTCCGTGATCGCGCCGCTGTCGTCCATGGGGACGTTGAAGTCCACGCGGACGAGCACGCGGCGGCCGGCGAGGTCGAGGCTGGAAAGGGCTGTCATGGGATGCGGGAAGAGGGATGCGGGATGCGCAGACACACCGGGCGGGCGCTCTGCCCATCCCTGCGCGCGGACGCGCGCGATCCCGCATCCCATATCCCGCGTTTACGCCATCAGGCGCTGGACGAGGTCGACGGTGCGGCTGGCGTAGCCCCACTCGTTGTCGTACCAGCCGACGACCTTGACCTGCGTGCCCTGCGCCATCGTCAGCGGGGCGTCGAAGATGCAGGAGTGGGCGTTGTGGACGATGTCCGTCGAGACGATCGGCGCGTCCGAGTACTCGAGGACGCCCTTCATCGGGCCGTCGGCGGCGGCGCGGAAGGCGGCGTTGATCTCCTCGACCGTTGCCTCCTTCGAGAGGATGGCCGTGAAGTCCGTTAGCGAGCCGTCGGGGATCGGGACGCGCAGGGCGAAGCCGTCGAGCCGGCCGGCGAGCGCGGGCAGCACGAGGCCGACGGCCTTGGCGGCGCCGGTCGTCGTGGGCACGATCGAGAGGGCGGCGGCGCGGGCGCGGCGGAGGTCCTTGTGCGGCGCGTCCTGGAGGTTCTGGTCCGCCGTGTAGGCGTGGACCGTCGTCATCATGCCCTTCTCGACGCCGAAGGCGTCGTCGAGGACCTTCACCATCGGCGCGAGGCAGTTCGTGGTGCAGGACGCGTTCGAGACGATGGTCTCCGTGCCGTCGAGCGTCTCGTCGTTGACGCCGAGCACGACCGTCTTGACGCCGCCCGAGGCGGGCGCCGAGATGACGACCTTCTTCGCGCCCGCCGTGAGGTGCTTGCCGGCCGCCTCGGGGTTCGTGAAGTGGCCCGTCGACTCGACCACGACGTCGCAGCCGAGGTCGCCCCACGGGAGGTTCGCGGGGTCGCGCTCGGAGAAGACCTTGAACGAGTCGCCACCGACCGAGATCGAGTCGCCCTCGACGCGGACGTCCTCGCGGAGCACGCCGTGGACGGAGTCGTACTTGAGCAGGTGCGCCAGCGTCGCGGCGTCGGTGAGGTCGTTCACGGCGACGACGTCGATGGAGTCGTCGCCGGCGGCCTTGCGCTCCAAGACGGACCGGAGGACGAGGCGGCCGATGCGGCCGAAGCCGTTGATCCCGATGGTGATTGCCATAACGTGCGCGTGCAGGATGGGGGAGGGGGACGCCTCAGGTTAGAGGCGGGGCCGGGTGTGGACGGGCGTGCTTCGGTGAAAACGGGCGCAAATGCGCCGCGCCACGCCTCGCCGAGCGTGTCCGGCGCGCCACTTCGTTGCGGTCGGGCGGGTCCGGCCGCTACCTTCGGCGGCCCCGCGTGTGGCATCCCGCCCCGCGCCTGCCTCTGCCCGACCGTTTCCGATGGCCCAGATCAATCCGCCCAAGCCGCTCTCGTCGTCGTCGCACCGCCACAGCCTCCGCGAGGACGGGCTCACGACGGCCGTCGTCGAGGGCGAGGCCTTCTTCGAGCAGCACCGGACCGCCGTCATCGCAACGCTCGTCGGTCTCGCGGTCCTGATCGCGGCCATCGTCGGCTGGCGCGCGTACCAGGCGAACCAGTCCGAGAAAGCGCAGCAGCTGCTCGGCGCCGTGCTCAACGAGTACCAGGCCGGCAACTGGCAGGCCGCGCTCGACGGGACGGAGGGCGCGCCGGGCCTGCTCGAGATCGCCAACACGTACGGCTCGACGCCGACGGGCCAGCAGGCCACGTTCCTCGCGGCCGACGCGCTGTTCCAGCTCGGCAAGACGGACGAGGCGCTCGCGATGTTCAAGGAGTACGACGGTGAGGGCCTCTTCCGGGCGTCCGCGCTCGCCGGCCAGGCCGCCATCACGGAGGCGAAGGGCGACAACGCCGCCGCCGCCGACCTCTACGATCAGGCCGCCGCGGCCGACCCGACGCCGGCCTCGGCGCCGGGCTACCTCCTCTCGGCCGCGCGCGCCCACGCCGCCGCCGGCCACGCGGACCCGGCCGAGGCGTCGCTCCAGACCATCCTCGACGACTACGCCGACACGCCCGAGGCGCAGACGGCGCAGATCGAGATCGGCCGCACGGCTGCCGCCGCCGCCGCCGTCGGCCGCGCGACGGGCACCGTCCAGGCCGCGCCGGCGCGCGACACGACGGCTGCCCCGGCCGTCCCGGGCCTGCCGCCGGGCGTCACGATGACGCCGGCTCCGGCCGCCGCCCCGGCGCAGTAACCCGTCCGGCCCCGCAGAGACGCGACGCGACGCGTCGCGTCTCCTGCCGACCCTGCGCCTGACGCGGCCGCGCCGCGGCTCTACGCGGGCCTCGATTCCTGCCGTAGAGACGTGCCACGGCGCGTCTCATGCCGAGCATGACGCCAGGGCAAAATGTGAGACGCCGTGCACGTGACAGGCCCGAGTCCGCCCGAGCGCCGGCGCTAGCTTGCCCGTCCCGTCTCCCCGAGCCCATGCCGACCGTTCTCATCGCCGACGACGAGCCCGCCATCCGGCGCGCGCTCCGCGAGATCCTCGAGTTCGAGGGCTACGACGTCGAGGAGGCCGTCGACGGCGACGAGGCGCTCGCCCGCGCCCGGCAGGGCGGCATCGACCTCGTGCTGCTCGACATCAAGATGCCGAAGCGCGACGGCATGGAGGTCCTCAAGGCGCTCCACGACGCCGAGTCCACCGTGCCCGTCGTGATGATCTCGGGCCACGGGACGGTCGAGACGGCCGTCGAGGCGACGCAGCTCGGGGCCGTGGACTTTCTGGAGAAGCCACCGGACCTCAACCGGCTCCTCGTCACCGTCCGCGGGGCGCTCTCGCGCGGCCAGCTCCAGGTCGAGAACGTCCGCCTGAAGCAGGTCGTCCGCGACGACGCCCGCGTGGACCTGACGCCGATCGTCGGCGACAGCCCGGCCATCGGGCGCATCCAGGCGACCATCGCGCGCGTCGCGCCGACCGAGGCGCGCGTGCTCATCACGGGCGAGCCCGGCACGGGCAAGGAGCTCGTCGCGCGGCACCTCCACGCCCAGAGCACCCGGAGCGACGGCCCGCTCGTCGAGGTCAACTGCGCCGCGATCCCGTCCGAACTGATCGAGTCCGAGCTGTTCGGCCACGAGAAGGGCGCGTTCACGGGCGCGACGAAGCAGCGCATCGGCAAGTTCGAGCAGGCCACCGGCGGCACGCTCTTCCTCGACGAGATCGGCGACATGAGCCTCGACGCGCAGGCCAAGGTGCTGCGCGCGCTCCAGGAAAGCCGCATCACGCGCGTCGGCGGCGACCGCTCGATCCCGGTCGACGTCCGCGTCGTCGCGGCGACCAACCGCGACCTGCTCGCGCAGGTGGACGAGCACCGCTTCCGCGAGGACCTCTACCACCGCCTCTCCGTCATCCTCGTCCACGTGCCGCCGCTGCGCGAGCGCCGGACCGACATCCCGGACATCGCGCGCTTCATCCTCGCACAGGTCACGCGCCGCAATGGGATGGGCGACAAGGACTTCACGCCGGACGCGCTCGACGCGCTCACGGCGCTGGACTGGCGCGGCAACGTCCGCGAGCTCCGCAACGTCGTCGAGCGCCTGCTCATCCTCTCCGACGGCGAGCGGATCACGGCCGAGGACGTCGGGATGTTCGTGCGGCCGGGCGGGCCAGGCGCGGACCCCGTCGCCGGGCTCATCGACCAGTACGACACGCTCTTCGAGTTCCGCGACCGCGCCGAGGCGCTGTTCATCGCGCGCAAGCTCGACGAGTCTGACTGGAACGTCTCGCAGACCGCCGAGGCCATCGGCGTCCAGCGCTCCCACCTGTACACCAAGATGAAGGAGTACGGCATCGAACGGCCCGAATGATGGGCAGCGGGGAGCCGGAAGCGGCGAGCGGGGAGCTGAACGCGGGGCTGCGGCCGGTGCTCGTGGAGGCGCGGGGGCTCGGCAAGTCGTACCCGACGGCGACGGGTGCGCTGACGGTCCTCGCGGACCTCGACGTCGAGATCCGGGCGGGCGAGATGGTCGCGGTCGTCGGCGAGAGCGGGACGGGCAAGAGCACGCTGCTGCACCTGTTGGGCACGCTGGACCGGCCGACCGAGGGCACGGTGCGGTTTCGAGGCGAGGACGTCTTCGCGCGGTCTGACGAGGCGCTCGCGGCGTTCCGCAACACATCGATCGGCTTCGTCTTCCAGTTTCACCATCTGCTGCCCGAGTTCACGGCCGTCGAGAACGTCGAGATGCCGGCGCTGATCGCTCGGGCCGGCGGACCGGAGGCGAGCGCGCGGGCGCGCGAACTGCTGACGAACCTCGGGCTCGGCGAGCGCCTCGATCACCGTCCGTCTCAGCTCTCGGGCGGCGAGCAGCAGCGCGTGGCGGTCGCGCGGTCGCTGATGAACCGTCCCGGCCTCGTGCTCATGGACGAGCCGACGGGCAACCTCGACACGACGACGGCCGGACGCCTCCACGACGAGCTGCGCCGCCTCAGCCACGCCGAGGAGCAGGCGTTCGTGATCGTGACGCACAACCCGGCCCTCGCCGCGCTTGCCGACCGCACGTTGCGCCTCGACGGCGGTCGCCTCGTCCCGGACTGATTGGCGGCGGTGCACCGCTCGGCCTTGTGCCAATCCGCGGTGAACGAACAACCGCGCGCGGGCCGGCCGCGTAGGTTCAGGCACCTACCGCTAATCCCGATGTCCGACATGGTCGTCGTCATGGAACCCACGGCCTCCGAGGCCGACTACGAGGCCGTCGTCGCGCGCCTCGACGGCTACGGCTTCGGCGTCCACCGCCTCACCGGCGTCCAGCAGACCGTCTTCGGCGCGCTCGGCGTCAAGCCGGACTTCGACGTCCGCCACATCCGCGTCCTCGACGGCGTCAAGGAGGTCTTCCGCGTCACGAGCCCCTACAAGTTCGCCAGCCGCACGTGGCACCCGGACGACACCATCGTCGACGTCGACGGCGTGCCGGTCGGCGGGCCCGAGGTCGTCGTGATGGCGGGTCCATGCTCGGTCGAGGGCGAGGAGCAGATGGAGCTCTCGGCCGCGGCCGTCGCCAGGGCGGGTGCACGGATCCTCCGCGGCGGGGCCTTCAAGCCGCGCTCGAGCCCGTACGCCTTCCAGGGCATGGGCGAGGAGGGCCTCCGGATCATGCGCGAGGCGGCGGACCGCCACGGCCTCAAGGTCATCACCGAGGTCATGGCGCAGGACCAGATCGACGTCGTCGCCAAGTACGCGCACGTCTTCCAGATCGGCGCGCGCAACATGCAGAACTTCTCGCTGCTGCGCGACATCGGCTCCGTCGGCCTGCCGGTCTTCCTCAAGCGCGGCCTCTCGGCCACCATCGAGGAGTGGCTCATGAGCGCCGAGTACGTCCTCGCCGAGGGCAACCCGAACGTCATCCTCTGCGAGCGCGGCATCCGGACGTTCGAGACGGCGACGCGCAACACGCTCGACCTCTCGGCCGTGCCGGTCGTCCGCAAGCTCAGCCACCTGCCCATCGTCGTCGACCCGAGCCACGGCGTCGGGTTGCGGGACAAGATCACGCCGATGGCCCGCGCCGCTGTCGCCGCCGGAGCCGACGGGCTGATGGTCGAGACGCACCCGGACCCGCCGTCCGCGCTCTCCGACGGCCCGCAGTCCCTCTACCTCGACGCCTTCGCCGACCTCATGGTGCAGGTCCGACGTGTCGCCGAGGCCGTGGACCGGACCGTCGCCGAGGGGCCGCCGGCGCTCGTCTCCGCGCTCGCCGCCTGACGCTGGCCGGGCGCGATTCGGCCCGTACGCCGCGTTTTCAAACCGCCCGGGTGCGCCTACGCGCCCGGGCGTCTCTATGTTGACTCTCTTTCTCTGACTCTCAGCCCCTCCCTCTATGTGCGGCATCGTTGGCTATATCGGACAGCGCCAGGCGGCAGACCTTCTCGTCGCGGGCCTGCGGCGCCTCGAGTACCGCGGCTACGACTCCGCCGGCGTCGCCGTCGTCAACGGCGAGGTCTCGGTCCGCAAGAAGGAGGGCAAGGTCGACGGGCTCGCGCGCATGCTCGAGGCCAGCCCGCTCCACGGGACCGTCGGGATGGGCCACACGCGGTGGGCGACGCACGGCGCGCCGACCGACGTCAACGCGCACCCGCACGAGTCGGCCGACGGCCGCTTCGCGATGATCCACAACGGCATCATCGAGAACTACGGGCCGCTGCGCGACCAGCTCCGCGAGAAGGGCCACGTGTTCAAGTCCGAGACCGACACCGAGGTCCTCGTGCACTTCGTGGACCAGATCCAGACCGAGACCGGGCTGCCGCTCGCCGAGGCCATCCGGCAGGCGCTGACGCAGGTCGTCGGGGCGTACGGCATCGTGGCGGTCTCGCGCGACGAGCCGGACCAGCTCATCGTCGCCCGCAACGGCAGCCCGCTGCTGCTCGGCATCGGCGAAGGCGAGAACTTCGTCGCGTCGGACGCCAGCCCGTTCATCGAGTACACGCGCAACGTCGTCTACCTCACCGATGGCGAGATGGCCATCGTGCGGCGCGACGGCTACGACGTGATGTCGATCGACGGCGCGCCGGTGTCCAAGGAGGTCCACGCGCTCGAGTGGGAGCTCGAGCAGATCGAGAAGGGCGGCTACGAGCACTTCATGCTCAAGGAGATCATGGAGCAGCCGACGTCGCTCGAGAACGCGATGCGCGGGCGCGTGCGTCCGGCCGAGGGCATCGTGAAGCTCGGCGGCCTCGAGGAGGTCCTGCCGCAGCTGCGCGTGTGCGAGCGCATCGTGATCTGCGCCTGCGGCACGTCGTGGCACGCCGGGCTCGTCGGCGAGTACCTCATCGAGCGCTTCGCGCGCCTGAACGTCGAGGTCGAATACGCGAGCGAGTTCCGCTACCGCAACCCCGTCCTGACGCCGGGCAAGGACGTCGTGATGGTCATTTCGCAGTCCGGCGAGACCGCGGACACCCTCGCCGCTGTGCGGCAGGCGCGCGCCGCGGGCGTGCTCACGCTCGGCGTGTGCAACTCCGTCGGGAGCACGATCGCCCGCGAGACCGACGCCGGCGTCTACCTCCAC
>JBBSUZ010000066.1:0-11697 GCA_038233965.1 Rhodothermales bacterium
CGGCAAGCTGGTACGTCACGCGGCGGCGGTTGAGCTGCGGAGCGCCCGGCACGAGGATCGGGTAGCGCCGCCCGCCGGCGAGCTGCGGCGCCTGGTGCAGCGGCTCCACGAGCGGCGGCACTGCGACGAGCGCTGATACCTCGCCACCGTCCTCGCGGTGCACGACGATCCGGTGGCGGCTGCCGTACGCCGGCCGGAACGCGGCGCGGTAGATGTGGCCGATGGAGCCGTCGCGGAACGTGACGACGCTGTCGCGCCAGGCGGTCTCGGCCCCGGTCGCGAGCTCCGTCGACGTGACGGTCACGGAGAGCGGCGCGGCCGTGCCGAGCCCGATCGTGTCGCGGACCGGGACGACGCGGACCGACTGGACGTCGGCGCGCGGGTCGAGCGCGCCCCAGAGCGTGTACGTCCCGGCGAGGCTGTCGGGCGAGTCGATGGAGTCGTCGCAGCCGGCGAGCGCGGCGAGGGCGACGACGAGCAGCGTCAGGCGAACGGTCATTTGATGTCGAGGCGGAGGCCGAGCGTCGGGATGACGGGCAGCTGGTTCACGCGGCGGAGCGTAAAGATGTCGTACGCGAAGAGGTTGGCGCGGTCGTAGGCGTTGAGCAGGCCCGCCTGGATCGTCAGCAGTGCGCTCGGGAAGGGGACGATCTTCTCGGCGGTCACGTCGAGGCGGTGGTAGGCCGGGAGGAGCGCGTTGAACGGGCGCTCGTAGAGCACGCGCGGCGTGCCGGGGTCGCCGTAGAGGTCCGGCGTGCCGTCCGGGAAGAGGTACTGGTCGAAGCCGAGCGCGCGGCTGTACGGCAGGCCGCTGCCGTACTGGAAGCGCGCCGCGAACGTCAGCCCGACGACGTACGCGCTCGCGATGACGGTCGCCTGGTGGCGGCGGTCGTGGCCCGGGCGGTACGTGAAGACCGGGTCGTCGAAGAGCAGGTCGTTGCGGTCCGAGACGGTCTGGTACCGGACCGACGACAGGCCGTAGTTGACGGCGATCTGGGCGCGGCCTCGGCGCGCCTCGGCGCGGAGGTCCAGGCCGCGCGCCGTGCCCGAGGCCGAGAGCAGGGCCGTCGTGAGGCGCGGGACGGATGTGAACTCGGCCACCGCGAGGTCGTCGAGCGTCTTCGCGAAGCCCTCGACCGACAGTTCGATGCCGTCCGTGACGCGCAGCCGGTAGCCGCCGATGAGGTGTGTCGCGCGCGGCGTGAGCCGGTCCTCGGCGAGCGTGTAGGCCGTGAACACGCTCGTCGCGTCGCGGCGGTCGCTCACGCCCACGACGGGCTGGTTGTAGACGCCCGCGGCGAGGCTGAGGCGGTGCCGGCCCGCCTCGAAGGCCGCCCGCAGGCGCGGCTCGACGAACACCTGGCGCTGCTGCGGCAGCGACGTCACGCGGACGCCCGGCGACACGCGCAGCCCGCCAAAGACGAACTCGGGCTGGAGGTAGAGCCCGGCCTCGGCGAACGTCTCGCGCTGCGTCTGGATGGTCTGGAACTGGCCGCCGAGCTCGGACCCGAGCCGGTCCGTGTAGACGAAGCCGCCCGCGCGGAGCGTGCCGGTCCGGATGAGGTACGTCAGGTCGAAGGCGGCGTCGATGCGCCGCCGGCCGGACGTCCGGCGCAGCGTGCGGTCCTCGCTGCCGCGCGGGCCGAGCTCGGTCACGAGGTCCGCGTAGGACACGTGGACGCTTGCGAGCAGCGGGATGTCGGACGGCAGCAGCAGGTAGCGCACGCCGAGGCCCGTGTTGCGGTAGCTCACCTCCTCGGGCCGCGAGACCGTCGTCGCGGCCGCGTTCGGGTCGCCGATGCCGCCGCGGTCCCACGTGTAGAGGCCCGTCGCGGTGAGGCGGCTCTTGGCCGAGGCGGCGAAGTGCAGCTTGCCGAAGACGTCGCCGAACTGGAAGGGCAGCGGGGCCGAGATGTAGCGCGCCGCGATGGCGTCCACGGTCGAGATGCGCGCCGACGTGAGGACGGAGAGGCGGTCGCGCACGATCGGGCCCTCGACGGACGCGCTCGCGACGAACGGCGCGACGGTCGCGGAGGCGGCGAGGCGGCGCAGGTTGCCCGTCCGCGAGGTGACGTCGAGCACGGACGAGATCTGGCCGCCGTAGCTCGCGTCGTAGCCGCCGGCGTAGAGGTCCGCCGTCTGGAGCAGGTCCGCGGGGAAGGCCGAGTAGAAGCCGAGCACGTGGAACGGCTGGAAGACCGGGATGCCGTCGAGGAAGACCTGGTTCTGCGTCGGCTCGCCGCCGCGGATGAACAGCTGCCCGCCGCGGTCGCCGCTCGTCACGACGCCCGAGAGCGAGACGAGGTAGTTGGCGAGGTCGCCCGAGACGTCGGGCGCGGGGACCGAGCGGACGTCCTCGGGGCGGATGCGCTGGAGCCCGGCGTCGACGTCGGCCGAGCCGCCGGCCTCGGCCGTCACGACGGCCTCGCCGAGCGAGGCCTGCGCGAGCGACACGTCGTACGTCCGCACCCCGGGCGAGAGCGTCAGCGTGTCCAGCTGCGCCGCGTAGCCAGCGGCCGACACGCGGACGGCGTAGCGGCGCGGCACCAGCCCGACGACGCCGTAGAACCCGTCGAGGTCGGTCGCGGCGCCGCGGACCTCGCCGCCGGCCCCGAGCTGCGTCACGATGACGTTGACGCCGATGAGCGGCTGCCCGTCCGCGGCGTCCGTGACGAAGCCGCGCAGCGTCGCCGGCTGGGCGGCCGCGGGCCGCGTCCACGCGACCACCGCGAGCAGGAGCGTGAACCCTGACCGGAGCAGGGCGGTGCGGAACAACGGGGGCATCGCAGGCGGGGCGGGATGGCGCGCAAGCTACGCGGAGGCCCTGCCGGCCGGATGGGCAATCGTCTGTGCCCTTGTGCCGCGCGCGCACATACGGCCCGTAGCTTTCGCCCCCGCCCCGGCCTTCCCCAATGCTGCCCATCTCGCTCGCCGCCCGCCGCCTCGCCGTTCTCGCCGTGTGCGCGCTCGCCCTCGCCGCCTGCGACGGCGGCGCCAGCGACGACGCGCCGACCGCGACCGACCTCATCGGCCGCTTCGCCACGCGCGGACGCTACACCCCGCTCGTCAGCGCGCTCGCGCTCGCCGGCGTCGACCGCGACATCGCGCAGGGGCCGGTCACCATCCTCGCCCCGACCGAGACCGCGCTGCGCTACATCGGCGCCGACTTCTCGCCGGTCCTGTTCGCCGAGCCGCAGCGGGCGACGCTCGCGCGCGTGCTCCGCCACCACATCATCGCCCGGCGGCTCGCGCCGGAGGACTTCGCCGATGGCGCCACGTTCACCAGCCTCGCCGGGACCACGCTCACCGTGCGCCGCATCGGGCCCGTCGTGACCGTCAACGGGATCACGGTCGACGTCACGGACGCGGTCGAGGGCACCAACGGCGTCGCGTACCCCGCGGCCGACGTCCTGCTCGACGTGCTGACGGGCATCGAGCGGATCCGGCTCTCGCCGCTGCTGTCGCAGCTCGCGAACGGGCTCCGCGGCACGGGCGTCGATGCCGAGGTCGCGAACGAGTCCCCGGTGACGCTGCTCGCGCCGATCAACGACGGGTTCATCGCGCTCGGCGCCGCGAGCCTGACGCTGCTCAACGCGTCGGCCAACACCGACGTCTTCCGCCGCGTGCTGCGGACGCAGACGCTGCCCGGCGACGTCGACCTCAACACGCGCGTCGGGCAGACGGTGACGGCGCTCTCGGGCGACCGCCTCCCGGTCGCGCGCGACTCCAACCAGGTGCTGACGGTGGGAGGCGTGCGCGTGGTCGATTCCGACCTGACGCGCGACGGCCGCGTCTACATCCTCGCAGGCCCGATCCTGAGCACGCTCTCGGTCTCGGAGCGCCTGCGGGTGCGCGGCGAGCTGTCGCGCTTCGCCGCCGATGTCGCGCGCCTGCCCGAGCAGTCCGCCGCGCTCGCCGACCGCGGGCGGCAGGTGACCGTCTTTGCGCCGACCAACGCAGCGTATGCCGCGCGCGGCACCGCCACCGAGGGCGTGCTTGCGGGCCTGCCGGGCCTCCGCGTGCGCGCGACAGCCGTCCACGTCGTCTACGGCCGCTACGCGCTCGCGGACCTCACGGACGGCCTTCAGCTCACCGCGACCGACGGAACCGTCCTCCGGGTCCTTCGCGACGGCAACGTCGTCCAGGTCGGCAACCTCATCGTGGACGCGCCGAACGTGCAGCCGAACGGCGTGATCTACTCGTCGGGCGCATTCATGCTTCCGAACGTGGACCTGCTCGACACGGTCCTGCTGAGCGGCTTCTCGGCGTACTACCAGGCGGTCCGCGCGACCGGCATCGAGACGGAATTCCGTGCGAGTGTCCGCACCGCGTTCGTCGTGCCGGACGCCATCGCGCCGGCGCTCACGTCGCAGTCCATCGCCAACCAGCGCGCCATCCTGCGCCGGACGGCCTCGACGGAGCTGATCCCGGATATCGCGCGGGTCCAGTACCCGCGCGTCATCCAGATGCTCAGCGGGACGCGGACGCTGAACACGGGCGAGTGCACCCTCGCTGTCCTGCGAACGGATCCGGCCTGCTCGCAGTTCGGCTTCGAGCCGGGCGAGATCGCGCTGCCCCAGCCTAACGGAACGATTTTCCGCTACCTCACCGTGCTTCCGCAGCTCTACCCCGGCGGCGTCACGCAGAACGGCACAGGCGCGTTCCAGCGGATGCGCTCGGTCGACGCGCCAATGTGATCAGCCGTCGCGGCGCGCCTCGGCCTCGCTCGTCCCGGCCAGGCCGAGACGCGTGAAGCCGCCGGCGAGGACGTCGGCGAGCCACGCGGCGTAGGGCACGCCGGCGAGCTCGGCGAGGACGGCGAACGTGCCGTCGGGCGCGAATGTGGGGAGGGCGTTGACCTCTAGAAACCAGACGCGGCCGTCCGGGTCGATCCGGACGTCCGAGCGCGAGACGTCGGCGAGGCCGAGCGCGCGGTGTGCGGCGACGGCCATCGCCGCGGCCCGCGCCTCGGTCTCGGGCGACAGCGTGGCCGCGATGTGGTAGTCGTGCGCGTCGTCGTCGGGGAGCGCGTGGAGGCCGATGCCCGTCGCGGCGTCGGTCGCGCGGAGCAGCACGGGCAGCGCCTGCGCCGCGTCGCCCGTCCCGACGACGCCGACGGTCGCCTCGCCGCCGTCGACGAAGCGCTCGGCGAGCAGGTCCTGCCGGTAGACCGCGTGCTGCCGCGCGACCTCGGCGCGCAGCGCGGCCGGCGTCTCCACCCGGCTCGCCGCCGTGATGCCCCGCGCCGTGCCCTCGTAGCGCGGCTTGACGAAGAGCGGGAAGCCGAGCGCGTCGGCTGCGCCGAGGTCGTCGGGATGGCCGGGCCGGAGGACGGCCCACGCGGGCGTCGGGACGCCGGCGGCCTGCACGACGGTCTTGGTGAGGTGCTTGTCCAGCGAGAGGCTGAGCGCGAGCGCGTCGGAGAAGATGTGCGGGACGCCGGCGAGTTCGAGCAGGACCGGCGCGTGCGCCTCGCGGTTGCGCGTCCCCCCTTCCCCGATCCCCACGCCCTCGGCGATGGACAGCGCGGCGCAGAGGCGGACGGGCTCGCGGAGCGCGGCCAGCAGCGCGGCCGTGCTGCCGATGCGGACGGGCGTGCAGCCGAGCAGGCGCAGCGCGTCCTCGAGCGCGGCGACGGTCGCCTCGGGCTCGTACTCGGCGTCCCAGTCGTCGGGCGCGCCCGCCGGGCGCGGCGTGTCGCCGAAGCGGTCGTAGACGAGGCCGACTCTCATGCGCGGTCGCGGCGGCGTGCCGGGGCGTCGGGCACGTCGTCGTCCAGAAGGCCCATGTCGAGGCGCAGTTCGGGCGCAAGGACGGGCGCAGCGGCGGGCCCGTCCGACCCGATGGCCGACCGGCCAGCCGCCTCAGCAGAGCCCGACACGGCGCGCTCGGTCAGAGCCGTCATCTGCCGCTCGCGTGTGTCCGCCCACCGCCGCTGCCGCGTCCACGCGGATACCAGCAGCGCAGCGGCGACGGCCAGGAACAGGGCGCCCATCCAGACGAGCGTGGCGTCGCCACCGATGCCCACCACCAGCATGACCACCCCGACGACGGTCTCGGTGACGGCCGCCGCGGCGAGGCCGGCTGTGTTGCTGCGGCGGTCCGAGCGGAGCGTCAGGCGCGAGCCGTCGCCCGCGGGCTCGAGCGTCATCCGGAGGTTGCCGTTTCGCCACTCGTAGTCCGGCCCGAGGACGCCGGCGCGGCCGCGGGCGTCGAACGTGCGGCGGGCGTCGGAGACGAGGCGCATCCAGAGGGCGTCCGATGGCGGCTCGGCGAGCGGGACGCTGCGGAAGACGCCGGTCGGGAGCGGACCCAGCGCCGTGCGGCGGCTCTCGGGCGGGCCTCGCCGGACCGACCGGGCCGCGGCCTCGATCAGCTCGCGCGGAATGCCGGACGCCGCGCCGGCCTCGGCCATCTCGTCCAGCGTCAGGCCCGCGGCGGGCGCGTCCTGCCCGGCGCGGGCCTGCGCGGCGGCCGCCTGCTCGAACACGCGCCGGATCTCGTCCTCGGAAAAGCGGTCGTCTGGCATGGTCAGGCGCGGGATCGCGACGAGTCGGATCGGTGTGCGTCGCGGTCGGGTGCGTCGCCGAGCGCGTCGAGGTCGAGACGGGCGGCAGACGCGCGGGGCGTGCCGGGCAGCCGGTCGAGCGCCGGGTTGGCGAGCGGTTCTTCGGCGTCGAGACCAGGAGCGGCGAGGATCGTGCCGATGTCGTCGGCGAGCGCGTCGAGGCGGTTCAGCTTGCCCGCGCGCCACTTGCGGTCCAGCGCCGTCGTCGCCGGGATGGCGATGGCGAGCGAGGCGGCGAACACGGCCAGCGTCGTGAGGACGAGGGTGATGGTGGCGGCATCCAGCTTCGTCCCGATAACGAGCGCGATGCCGGCGATGACGAACGCGACGCTCGTGCCGTACGCGATGCCCTCGGCACGCGTGCTCCCGAGCCCGACGAGCTGCGACATCCGCAGGCGTGTCCGCTCGCCGCGCGGGCTCGCGGTGACGGTCGTCTGGATGCCGAGGCCGTCCGTATGCGTCCACTCGAACGCGGCCCCGACCTGCCGGATCTCGCCGCCGGCCGGCAGGCCGAGCATGGCCATCGCCGACGTCCCGAACCGCTCGCGGAGCAGGTCGACGGTGTTTTCCCAGCTCTCGAGCGTCAGCGGGGCGTCGATCCAGCGCTCGACGACGACGGTGTTCTTGGTCTGCGACGACTGCCGCGAGAGCGTCCGCCCGGCGGAGTCGATCTCGGCCGCGGCGGCGCGGAGGTCGGCCGGGTCGAGGCCGGCGTCGGTGCCCAGGCGCTCGATCTCGTCCAGCGTCAGCCCGACGCTCGGGGTCGTGCGCGTGCTCTCGGCCTGCCGCTCGGCGGCGCGGGCGATGATGGCCGCGACGTCTTGCTCGGAATACGTTCTCATCGGGTCAGGCGCGCGTGCGGCGCGTCGGTGAAGCGGAGGGGTCGGAGGTCGTCTCGTCGTCTGGCAGGTCCAGCAGCGGCGCGAGATCGGGCGCGCCGGGCTCGGTGCGGTGGGCCACGAGGGTCGCGACGCGGTCGAGCGCTACGCCGAAGCGGGCCGTGTTGATGCGCGCCCGGCGGGCGGCCGCCCACCGGAGCCCGCCGAGGGCGGCGGCAAACGCGGCGAGGGCGACGAGGGCCACGATCGTCGCCGCGAACGCGCCGAGCTCCAGCCCCATCGCGACGGTAAACACCGCGCCGAGGCCGAGCAGGATCACTCCCAGGAGCTTCGCGGCCCGCTTCTCACCCATGTCGGCGGACTCGAGCGTGAGCCGCGTCGACTCGCCGACGGGCTCGGCCGTCAGGCGAGCCATGAGCAGCTCAGACCCCGGCCCGACGGCATAGGTCCATGTTCGCGCGCGACCGATCGTCTCGGTGACGCCCTGTGCCTTGAACTCGCGCCGGAGCCCGGACACCGCGTCGGCCCACGCGTCGTCCGACAGCCGGCCGGCCACGGTGCGCGAGCGGCGCGTCGCGAGCGGCGTCGTGCCCCACATCGGGACGTCGGCCGGGGCGTCGCGGAGCGCGGCGGCGGCGGCCGTAACGGCGTCGGGGTCGAGGCCGGCGGCCCGGCCGATCTCGCGCAGCTCGTCCAGCGAGAGGCCGCCCTCGGGCGGCGTCGCGGCGCTCGCGCGGGCGGCCTCGGCGAAGATGCGCTGTGCCTCGGCTTCGGAGAAGTGCTCCATCAGGCGCGCGTGCGGGTGCGGTCGGCGCTGACGTCGGGCACCTCCGCGTCGGGCGCGTCGGCGTCCAAGAGGATCGGGTCGACGCGGCCTGCGGACTGGACGGGCTCGGCCGCCGGCGTCGCGGCGTCGCGGGTGAGCAGGTCCACGCGGTCGAGGAAGGCGTCCGAGCGGCGCTGCTGCCGGCGCTCCCACAGCCGCAGCCCGACCTGCGACCCGCCGAGAAAGCACGTCGCCATCGCCGCGAGAATCATGACCGGGATCCAGAGGTCCGGCTCGGACCCGGCGACCGCCGCGATGCTGAAGGCGACGGCCATCAGCGCCTGTATCGTCCCGGCGATCGTGAACCCGACGGCGATGTGCCGCGCGGACGTCGAGAGGATGAGGCGCGTGTCGCCGCCGGCCGGCTCGAGCGCGAGGCGCGTCGTCATGGCGTTCTGGTGGCGACCGCCGCTGCTGATGGACCACTCGCGCATCCGCCCGACCTGCCCCGCGACGCCGCGGAGGCCGTACTCGGCACGCGCCGCGGCGACGATGGCCTCCCACGCCTCGTCCGACACCGGCCCGCGGATGAGGCGCTGCCGGGCGACCTCGGTCGGCGCGCCCAAGAACCGGCGGCCGTCGTCGGGCGAGTCCAGTTCGGCCGCGGCCGAGGCGACCAGCGCCGGGTCCAGACCCGCCGCCTGCGCGGCCTCCTCGAGGTCCGAGAGGCTCAGCCCGGCCGTCGCAGATGTCCCGGTCGCGCGCTGCCGCTCGGCGACGCGCGCGAAGACCTTCTGCGCCTCGGCTTCGGTGAACGTGCGGGGCATGGCGAGCGCGGTGAGCGGGCCAAAGTACGGGCGGGCCAGCAGCGCAGGGTCATCGGACGTAGCTCGCGGCGTTGACGTCCACGGTCGTGCCCGTCGCGTGGTCGGCGAGGCCGGAGGCGAGCAGGACGACGAGCGGGGCGAGGTCGTCGGGCTCGGTCAGCCGGTCCAGCGCCACGCCCTGTGCGATGGCCGCCTCGCCGTGCTCGGCGATCGACGCCGCCGCCATGTCGGTCCGCGTGAAGCCCGGCGCGACGCCGAACGCAGCCACGCCGCCGCCCGCCCGCGCGATGGACTTCGTCAGCGCGACGAGCCCGCCCTTCGAGGCGGCGTACGCCCAGTACGCCTCGTCGTCGCCGCGAAACGCGGCGCGGCTCGATACGGTGATGATCCGCACGACGACGCCCGCCTCGCCGGCTGCGCGGCGCTCGCGGGCGTGGAGCACGGCGCGCCGGCACAGCGCGGCGGCCGACCGGAGGTTGACGGCCTGCGTCCGTTCCCACGCATCGAGCCAGTCGCCCGAGTCGAGCGGGGCGGGCTCGAAGATGCCGGCGTTGGCGACGAGTGCGTCGACGCGCCCGAAACGGGCGAGCGCGGCGTCCCAGAGCCTGTCTGGAGCGTCGCGCTCTGCGAGGTCGGCTTGAAACGGGACGCCGCCGGTCTCCCGCGCGAGCGCTTCGGCCGCTGTCCTGTCCTGCCCGTAGTGGATACCGACCGCCGCGCCGCTCGCGGCGAGGTGTCGGGCGAGGGCGCTCCCGATGCCCCGGCTCGCGCCCGTGACGAGGGCGACGTGCCCGTCGAGTCGAACCGTCACGACCTAGCGCTGTGCGAGGTCGGCAGCGGTGCGGTGCAGGTGGACGACGAGACCGTCCGGCGTCACCAGGCGGATGTCGTCCTGCCCGATGATTTCGTAGGCGACCGGCGCGCCCTGGTCCGGCACGATGCGGCCGTCGAGCGTCGTGAAGCGAAAGGTCCGCTCGCGCGCCATCGTGTCGAGGTCCTGCTCGATCTCGAGCATGATGTGCGCACCGCCGTCGACGCTGAACTCGACGTTCATCTCGTCCACGGCCGCGCCGAAGTCGTCGATGGTGCCGAGGCGCTCGACCTCGAGCAGCTCCCAGTCGCCGACGAGCGCAGGGTCGATGGCCGCAGAGACCGGCGCCGACATCGGGACGCCGGGCGACTGCCGCGACTGGGCCTGGGCGCTCATCGGGACGACGAGCAGACAGGCGGCGGGGAGGGCGAAGAGGGCGCGGGACATGGTCATACGTGGAGAATGGGTGATGTGTGGGATTTCAACGAGGCGTCCGGGGCGGATCGTACGCCACACGGGACAACTCGATCGTGTCGACGTCGTCGGAGAGGATCAGCCGGTTCGACGCGAATGTAAACCGGTAGACGTCCTGGTCAACCAGGAGGTACGGACCGGCGACCGTATACGGCTCCTCGTGGTCGCGGTCCTGCCCGCTCCGGCGGACGAACGAGCGGCCGTCGGGCTCGAAGCGGAACGTCCACGAGTGGGTCTGGTCCTGCCCGGCCCATGCGCCGACGAGGGCCGGGTCGAGGGCGCCGGCCGGGTCGGCCGGATGCAGCCGCAGCCGCAGCCGCGTCCCGACGCGCAGGTCGCGCACGACGAGCACGTCCGCCCCGACATCGTCGGTGTCACGGGAGACGTCGAGAACCGTCGTCGAGCCGGTCGCACGGACGACCAGCTGACCGTTGGAGGTGATGTACGAGTCGCTCGTGACCCGGGCCGAGAGCTCGCCGTCGTCCGGATCGAGAAAGACGGTGACGGTCTTGAGGCTGCGGCCCGTGAACGTCATCCGGACGAAGATCGGCGTGTCGCCGCCGGGCGTGTCCTCGGCCTCGATGAGCTCCCACGTCCCGACCTCGCCGATGACCGACGGCGTCGAAGCGGCTCCGACGCCCTGCGCCGCCGGGGCGACGCTGAGGGCGACGCTGAGGGCGACGAGTGCGGCGAGCAGGAGGACCGGCGACGGCATCGGAACGGGACATGTGCAGATGTACACGCTGTCCGCATCTGGCCGGTTCTCCGAGCCGACCGTCTTCACCCAACTGGGCGCGTCAGGCGCGCGGCGGGCCTGCTGCGACTGCAGCAGCGCGCGGTGGGCCTGACGCGGCGGCAGCCGCGCGCGGAGCCGATGCGGCAGCGGGAGCGCGCCAGACGGGCACGGCCGAGCACGGCTCGCCGAACATCACGCGCGACGCGTGACCGCTCAGCGCGAGCGCCGCCTGAGCGAAGGCGTCGAGCGGGACCTCGCCCGTCCCGCACCCCTTCAGCACGACCGGGTGGCCGGCATGTGCGGACCAGTCGTAGGCGCGGATGCGCTCGGCGGCCAGCGCTGCCCGCCGCTCGGCCACGCTCGCCACGGCGACGCTCGCCGCCGTCGTCGCCACGCGCAGCGCGACGAGCATGACGGCCCACGCGGGCACGAGCGCATCGGCCGGCACGAGGACGGCGACGTCGCGGCCGTCGAAGACGTCCACGTCCAAGGCGAGGACGGCCGCGCGGAACTCCTTCTCGCGCACGACGAGCCCGCGGTGCAGGAGCGGTGCGAGGTCGAGCGCGTCGACGTCGAGCGGGCCGAGGATGGCCGCGAGGTCGAGCGTCTCGATGGCGCTCTGCGCGACGCGGTTGACGATGAGCCCGGAGTCAGTCATGGCGGTGGATTGGTTTGC
>JBBSUZ010000067.1:0-11584 GCA_038233965.1 Rhodothermales bacterium
CCTGGAGACGTTCGACCGCGTCGGCATCCCGGCCGAGCTGCCCCACGCCTTCTTCGTGTCGGGCGGCGCGCTCGCGGTCGAGAACGCGCTCAAGGTGGCCTTCGACTGGAAGAGCCGCCGCAACGAGCGCCTCGGGCTCGCCGCGCCGGGCGGGCAGGTCCTGCACTTCACGCAGGCCTTCCACGGGCGCAGCGGCTACACGATGTCGCTCACGACCACGGACCCCAACAAGGTCGCGCGGTACCCGCAGTTCGCGTGGCCGCGCGTCGACACGCCGGGCGTGCGCGACGAGCGGACGGTCGAGGAGCGCGAAGCCGAGGCCGTGCGCCAGGCCGAGGCCTTCTTCGCCGAGCGCAAGGACGACATCGCGGCCATCATCGTCGAGCCGATCCAGGCCGAGGGCGGCGACAACCAGCTCCGCCCGGCCTTCCTGCGCGAGCTCCGCCGCCTCGCGGACGAGAACGACGCGCTGCTCGTGTTCGACGAGGTCCAGACGGGCGTCGGCCTCACGGGCACCTTCTGGGCCTACCAGGGCCTCGGCGTCACGCCGGACGTCATCGCCTTCGGCAAGAAGACGCAGGTCTGCGGCATCCTCGCCGGCCCGCGCGTGGACGAGGAGGCGGACAACGTCTTCCAGGTCTCGTCCCGCATCAACTCGACGTGGGGCGGCAACCTCGTCGATATGGTCCGCTTCGACCGCATCCTCGAGGTCATCGAATCCGAGTGCCTCGTCGGCAACGCGTGGCGCATGGGCGAGCACCTCATGACCCGCATGACCGCGCTCTCCGAGCAGTTCGAGGGCGTCACCGATCCGCGCGGCCGCGGCCTCATGCGCGCCTTCGACCTGCCGGACGCGGCCACGCGCAACGCCGTCATCGCCAAGGCCTACGACATGGGCGCGATCGTGCTCGGTTGCGGCACGCGCACCATCCGCTTCCGCCCGGCGCTGACGGTCACGGCGGACCAGCTCACCGAAGGCCTCGACATCGTCGAGAAGGCCCTCGCCGAGACGCTCTGATGCCTGTCACCAAGACGACGCCGGTCCAGGTCCCCGGGCCCGGCGGCAAGACGATCCACGAGCACGTCGGGCATGTCGCGAGCGGCACGTCCGGCGTCTCGGTCGCGCACATGGTCGCGCCGCCGGGCTGGTCCGAGCCCGCGCAGACGCCCGCGTTCGACGAGGTCACGGTCGTGCTCTCGGGCACGATGCGTGTCGAGCACGACGGCCCGGACGGGGCGACGTTCACGGACATCGGGCCGGGAGAGACGGTCCTCGTGACCGCCGGCGAGCGCATCCGCTACGTCAACCCGTCCGAGACGGAGGGCTCGGAGTACTGGGCCGTCTGCACGCCGGCCTTCTCGCCCGATTCGGTCAACCGCGACCCGGAGTAGGCGCGGCTCACGCCGCCGGGCTCCGATCGTCCGGCTCGAGAGCGCGGACGGCGGCCTCGGCCCGAGCCGCGACCTCGCGCCAGCCGTCGCGCGTGTCCGGGACGTCGGCGAGCGAGAGCGGCGGGCCGAACGTGAGGGCGACGCGGCGCGGGCGCGGCAGCCGGCGGTCCGGCGGGAACGCCTCGAAGGTGCCGCTGAGGCGGCACGGCACGACCGGCACGCCCGTCCCGGCGACGAGGTGGCCCACGCCCGGCTTGAACGCGCCCATCGCGCCCGTGCGGCTGCGCGTGCCCTCGGGGAAGAGGACGTAGATGCAGCCGTCCTCGGCGAGGCGCGCGCGGAGCGTGTCGAGCGCGTGCGCCCCGCAGCGGTCGCGCCACATCGGGAGCGCGTTGAGCACGCCCGACGCGAAGGCCGAGACGGCGGGCGTCGTGAAGAAGGTGTCGCCGGCCGCGAGCGGGAACAGCCGCCCCGCCACGCCCGGCGGCACGGACGCCGCCAGCACGAGCGCGTCGAGGTGGCTCGCGTGGTTGGCGACGAGCACGTACGGCGCGCCGGCGGGCAGGTGCTCACGGCCGGTCACGCGCAGGCCGTGGACGAGCCGCAGATACGTCCGCACGAACAGCCGCCACGCCCAGCCGGACGTCGCGGCGACGGGGCCGGGCTCGCGGTCGAGGCTCGCGCGGCGCTCCGACGGCGTCAGCCCGAGGTCGCGGGCGGGGCGGTACTGCCAGTCGTCCACGGTTAAGGGTACAGGGTGTGAGGTTCAGGGTACGTCGACGCCGGCCTCGGCGTCGGGTCCTCATGCCGGGTACCTCGAACGGAGTACCCCGAACCCGCTTCACGGAATGCCGATCAGCTTCGAGATCACCCGCGTCGGCTCTGTCAGGCCGATGCCGTTGAAGTAGCCGACGTAGTGGAAGACGACCGGGGCGACGAGCAGGAGGCTGTCGAAGCGGTCCAGCAGGCCGCCGTGGCCGGGGATGCGCGCCCCCATGTCCTTGACGCCGATGTCGCGCTTGGCGGACGACAGGACGAGGTCGCCGGCCTGCCCGGCAATGCTCACGAGCAGGCCGAGTACGACGAGCGAGACGGGCCGGCCCGCGGGCGTCCCGGCCAGCACGACCGACCCGAGCAGCGCGACGAGCGTCGTCGTGCAGACCAGCGCGCCGAGCGCGCCGCCGCCGGTCTTGCCGGGGCTTGTCTTCGGGAGCAGCTTCGTCGTGCCGAAGAGGCGGCCCGTGAGGTAGGCAAAGATGTCGTTCAGCTCGACCGTCAGCAGCACGAGGAGCAGGAGCGGGCGGTAGCCGGGGTCGTTGGCGAGGTAGCCGAGGTAGCCCAGGCCGTGCACGAACAGCAGCAGGCTAACGGTCCCGAGCCCAACGCGCTGGAGGTAGCCCTGCGGCTCGTCGCGCAAGACGGCGACCGCGGCCAGCAGCGAGACGGCGAGGACGGGCACGGCGACGAAGAACCCGTACCAGTGGTCCGCGACGGCGTACGTCGAGAAGAGGAGCGCGACGCCGACGACGGCCGAGATCGCGCGGTCGCGGAAGAGGCCGGTCGCGCGGGCGAACTCGCCGAAGCAGAGCGCGCTCAGCACCGCCACACCGACGATGACGGCGGCCGCGCCGAGCAGGACGGGCCCGATGAGCAGCGGCACGAGGACTGCCCACGACCGGATGCGGAGCACGAGCTCGCGGTGCGTCTCGGCGCTCGTCCGGCCGAGCCGGTGCAGCACCCACACGATGACGGCGCTGACGGGCAGTAGGGCGACGACCGTCAGGGTCACCCAGAACACGAGCGGGTGGTCGAACGCGTCGCGAAAGGCGAAGAGGCGGTGGACGGTGCGGGGGTCCATCAGAGCGAGGAAGCGGCGCGGAGGTCGCGGGCGATGGCCGAGAGGCGGCGGGGTGCGGTGACGGCCCCTCCGGCGACGATCGCGCCGAGGGCGACGGCCGGCACGTGCCACGCGAGCGGCGCAGCGGCGGCGACGAGCGCGCCGAGGGTGACGGCGGCCATGCGGTGCGGCTTCGCCATCGGCCCGTGGAACGCCTGCTGCGCGCCGGCCACGACGCCCGCGGCGCGGATGTACGCGAGGAAGAGGGCGACGGCCGTCGCCACCCACCCGAGGACAGGAATCGACCCGGCGGCATAGCCCAGCCCGACGAGCGTCGCGGCGTCGCTCATGCGGTCCGGGATCTCGTTGTAGAGCTCGCCCACGGCCGACCGCTTGCCGCCCTCGATGGCGACCATCCCGTCGAGGAGGTTGCAGAGCAGGCGCAGCTGCACGCAGACGGCACCGACGAGCCACCACGGCCACGCCGTCCCGCCGCGCGACGTCTGCCAGAACGCGAGTCCCGCCGCGATGCCGAAGACCATCCCGACGACCGAGATGCCGTTCGGCGACGCGCCGTGCGCGGCCAGCCACGCGGCCGTGCGCTGCGAGAAGGTCCACTGCCGAGATGCGAGCGGCCGGCGGCCTGGCAGGGCGTCTGTTGCGGGGGGCGTCATCGGCCCAGCAGGAGCATGCCGCCGACGAGCAGCGCCATCCCGGCGACGTGGACGAGGCGGATCGGCGCGCCGCCGCCCATCCACACGAGCACGGCCGCCCACGCGAACGTCGAGGCGTAGACGGGATAGAGGACGCTGGGCGATCCGCCCATGCGGTACGCGGCGACGAAGAGGCCCATCACGGCGATGTAGCACGCGACGCCGCCGAGCAGCGGCGCGTTGAGCAGGGCGCCGGCGACGGTCCCGTCGAGGCGGTCCGCCCCGGTCTTGTAGAGCAGCTGCCCGAGCGCGCCGATGAACGCGGCGACGGCGAACAGCGCGATGCTGAGGGGGGGCGTAGCGGGCACGGGCGTTCTGTGTGGACGCCTCAGGGTACGCACCGGCCGACAGGCGCCGCCTGATCCGTTCGGACTATGGCGGGCGTCAGAACCCACCAGTCGAACGCGCGAATGAAACGCCGGAGGCCTCACCTCACACGACGCGCGCGCCGCCGATCCAGACGCTGCGCACTCGGCCCGGACGGAAGTCGTAGAGCCATGCCTCGACGCCCGGCGCATCCAGGAGGAGCAGGTCGGCGCGGGCGCCGGGGGCGAGCGAGCCGACCGTGCCTGACAGCCCGACGGCCTTCGCGGCGACGGACGTCGCGCCGGCGAGAGCCTCGTGCGGCGTCATCCGCTGCCGCGTGCATGCGAGCCACAGCGCGAGGTGGAGGTCCAGCGAGGGCGCCGAGCCCGGGTTGACGTCCGTCGCGACGGCGACGGGCACGCCGGCATCGAGGAGGGCGCGCGCCGGGAGCGGGTCGACGCCGAGGACGAGGCTCGCGATGGGCAGGCTCACCGCGACCGTCCCGGCCTCGGCCATCGCGGCGATGCCGGCGGGCGAGACGCGCTCGAGGTGGTCCGCCGACGCGGCGCCGACGCGGGCGGCGAGCGCGCCGCCGCCGGTGTCCGTGATCTGGTCCGCGTGCAGCTTCGGCGTCATGCCGTGCGCGCGGCCGGCGGCGAAGACGCGCTCGGCCTCCTCGGCCGTGAACGCGCCGTCCTCGACGAAGACGTCGCAGAAGGTGGCGAGGCCGTTCGCCGCGGGGACGATGGCGTCGCAGACGAGGCGGAGGTAGGCCTCGCGGTCGGCGGCGTGCTCCGGCGGGACGGTGTGGGCGGCGAGCAGCGTCGGGACGATGCGCTGCGGGCCGTCGGCGGCGAGGCGGGCGTAGACGCGGAGCGTCTTGATCTCGTCGGCCAGCGAGAGGCCGTAGCCGGTCTTGGCCTCGACCGTCGTCACGCCGAGCGCGAGCATGGCGCGGAGGCGCGAGCGGGCGCCGGCAAGCAACTCGCCCTCGGTCGCGGCCCGCGTCGCGCGCATCGTGGCCGCGATGCCGCCGCCGGCGCGCGCCTGCGCGAGGTAGTCCGCGCCACGGAGGCGGGCGACGAACTCGGCCTGCCGGTCGCCGGCGAACGCGAGGTGCGTGTGGCAGTCGACGAGGCTGGGCACGACGAGCGCACCCTCGGCGCTGACGCGGTCGGCGTCGGCGTAGTCGGCGGGGAGGTCTGCCTCGGGACCTGTCCAGACGACGTCGCCGGCGGCGTCCCACACGACTGCGGCCTGTTCGACGAGGCCGATGTCGTCCTGTGGGCGGGCGTCTGGCGGGCACGTCGCGAGGACGCCGATGTCGGTGAGAGCGGTCATCGGGGGAACGAATACGGCGCGGGGCAGCCGGCGACGACGGTGTCGCGCACGACGGCCTCGACCGAGTCGACGGAGAAGGCGCGGAGGTAGGCGCCGAGGTGGCCGAAGCCCGTCCCGGGCGAGCCGCTGCTGCGGGGCGTCGCACGCCCGCGGAGGCGCGCGAAGACGATCACCCCATGTCCGAACGTGCCGGCCGAGTCGCCGACCGCCGACGTGTAGCGCGCGTGGAGGTCGGCGGCGGGGCGCACGTCGAGCCGGACCTGGTCGGGCGCGATGCGGGTCTCAGTCCGGGTGGCCTGGGTCCACCACGCCTCGGTGGTGTCGGCGCAGGGGACGAAGGCCGAGTGCTCGAATCCGGCCGAGTAATGGCCCTCGTACGTGCCCGTGAGCGAATCGGGCGCGAGCGGGCCCGACTGGTTCTCCGCGAGCGGGTCCGGCCCGAGCGGGTTGTGCGCGAGCGCGGACGGCGTCGCGAGCGGAGCGTCCGCGGCGTCGGTGCAGCTGGCGAGGAGCAGCAGGGCGAGAGTGAGGCGCATGGTCAGCAGAGGCCGCCCGAAGCGACGAGGGCGTGGGCGGCGGCGAGGTCGGCCTGGAAGAGTCTGTCTGTCGTCCGGAACGGGACGTGCGCGCGGACCGCGTGCCACGCCCGTTCGACGCCGGGCCCGGCGCGCAGCGGCCGGCGGAAGTCGAGGGCCTGCGCCGCGCAGAGGAGCTCGCAGGCGACGACGCGCTCCGCGTTTTCGACCACCATCAGCGCCTTGCGCGCGCCCCACGCACCCATCGAGACGTGGTCCTCCTGCCCGCGGCTCGACGGGATCGAGTCCACGGACGCCGGGTGGCACAGCGTCTTGTTCTCGGACACGAGCGCGGCGGCCGTGTACTGGACCATCATGAAGCCCGACTGGACGCCCGTCTCGGCGAGCAGGTACGGCGGCAGGCGGTCGACGCCCTCGAGCAGCAGGTAGGTCCGCCGCTCGCTAATGGAGGCGAGCTCAGCCACCGCGATCGCCGCGACGTCGAGCGCGAGCGCGAGCGGCTGGCCGTGGAAGTTGCCCGCCGAGATGAGGTCCGGCTCGCCCTCGGCGCCCCCGGGTGAACCCGGACCTGTAAAGACGAGCGGGTTGTCGGTCACCGAGTTGATCTCGGTCTCGACCTGCTGCGCGGCGAAGCCCAGCGCATCGCGGCTCGCGCCGTGGACCTGCGGCACGCAGCGGACCGAGTACGGGTCCTGGACCTTGTCGCAGTCAATGTGGCTCGGCCCGATCTCGGAGCCCACGAGCAACTCGCGCACGTGCGCCGCGACGGCGACGGCCCCGGCGTGCGGGCGCACGGCGTGGACGCGGGCGTCGAACGGCGCCGCCGAGCCGCGGACGGCCTCGAGCGTCATCGCCGCCGTCACGTCGGCCGTCTCGGCGAGGCGCAGGGCGCGGACGACCATCTCGGAGCCGAGCGCGGCCATGAACTGCGTCCCGTTGATGAGTGCGAGCCCGTCCTTGGGCGCCAGCGCGACCGGCGCGAGGCCGTGCGCGGCGAGGACGTCCGCGGCGGGGGCGGGCGTGCCGTCGTGCCAGATCTCGCCTTCACCGAGCAGGGGCAGCGCGAGGTGTGCGAGCGGCGCGAGGTCGCCCGACGCGCCCAGGCTGCCCTGCGCCGGCACGACGGGCGCGAGGCCGCGCTCGGCCATCGCGAGCAGCCCCTCGAACACGGGGATGGAGACGCCCGAGAACCCGAGCCCGAGCGCGTGGACCTTCAGCCGCAGCATCTGCCGCGACTGCGCCTCGGGCACGGGCGCGCCCAAGCCGACGGCATGGCTCCGGATGAGGTTCTCCTGCAACGCGACGAGCCGGTCGGCGTCGACCCGCACCGACTTCAGCGACCCGAAGCCGGTGTTGAGGCCGTAGTGCGCGCGCCCGTCGTCCAGCGCCGCGTCGACGGCGCGGCGGCTCCGGGCGACGCGGCAGGCGTCCGTCCCGAGGGCGGCGCGGAGGGCGGCGAGGCTCCGGTCGAGGTCGGCGTCGAGCGTCGCGAGGCGGAGCACGACGGCGTCGGGGGCGACGGGCAGGGCGGACACGGCGGGGCGGAGAGTGCACGCGCAAGCTAGTCTCGGGGCCGTCGTCACTCACGGTGGCAGTCGGCGCGGGCCGAGTGCGTTTACCAGGTGACCGCGCCTGTGCGCGGCAAAGGACGCGGTGCCCGGCCGTCTCGTGGTGGGGACGGCCGGGCACCCGCCGTCTCAGCGAGGCGTGATGCCGAGCGTGGCGAGCGCCGGGCGGATGATCTCGATCTGCTCGCGGACCGCCGCGGCGTGTGCGGCCCAGTCGGGCTCCCCACCGGCCTCCCGGCCGTTCGCGGCCTCGACGGCGACGAGCCCGAGCGCGTTGGCAAGGCCGAAGCCGTGCTCGACCAGCGTCACGATCGCTGCGCGGTCGGCCCCCGCGAACGGACTCGTGAAGCGCGTCGTCTCGATGAGCCCGCCAGCTACCAGCGCGGCCTCGAGCGAGAGGGACGTCCGGACATCGGCCACCTGCTCGGCCGGCGTCGCGGGGAACGCGTCGAGCGTCTGGGCGAGCACGTCGAGCCTGGAGAACGCCTCGGACCACGACGCCTCGACGGTCTCTTGCGCGGTCGGGTATGCGAGCGAGTCGGGCCGAGCCGGCGGGGCGGTGGTCTGCGCGCGGACCGGGAGTGCGGCGAACGCGACGAGGAGCACGGCGAGAGAGCGGGTCATGGGCCGGGTCAGGGGGAAAGGATGCCGAGTGCGGCGACGGCCCCGCGGAGGCGGCCGGCGAGTGTCCGGAGCTGGGCCGCGCGTGCCGCCCAGTCCTCAGGTTCTGCGGCGACGTCCTCGGCCGGCGAGCCGTCTGCGTTCTGGACCTGCGCCGCCATCACCGTCGGGTCGGCCGGCGGCGGGTCGACGGTCTCGGCGACGAGCGCCAGCAGCATGTGCAGCGCGACGGCGTCCTCCGCGAGCGCGGCGGCGACGGTCGGGCGCTCGCCCGCGTCGGCGAGGGCGATGCTGAACTGGAGCGTCAGGCCGAGCGTCGCGGCCGAGGCGGCCGAGGCGACGGCCGCGGTCGCGCGTGCCCGCCCGGCCTCGCCGACGGTCTCAGGCGCCGCGCCCGTCGTGTCGCCCGCGACGTCGTCGAGCGCGAACGCGACGGCCTCGGCGCCGTAGAGCGCCTCGCTCCACGCCTGCCCGAGCACGCCGTCGGCCGTGACGTCCGCGTAGTCCTCGGCCGTCTGCGCCGCGGCCGGGCGACAGACGAGCACGAGGCCGGTGAAAAGCAGAAGGCGACGCAGATGCATGGTTCAGTCCGGAAGTTCAACCTCTCAACCTCTCAACCTCTCAACCTCTCAACCTCTCAACCCGTGGATCCGTCTGCGCCCGGGACCATCGGCAGGTCGAGGCCGCGCTCGCGCGCCGTCTCGATCGCGATCGGGTAGCCGGCGTCGGCGTGGCGCATGACGCCGGTGCCGGGGTCGGCGGTGAGGACGCGCTCGAGGCGGCGGCCCGCGCTCTCGGTCCCGTCCGCGACGGTGACCATGCCCGAGTGGAGCGAGTAGCCGATGCCGACGCCGCCGCCGTGGTGCAGGCTCACCCACGACGCGCCGCAGGCCGTGTTGAGGAGCGCGTTGAGGATGGGCCAGTCGGCGATGGCGTCCGAGCCGTCCATCATGCCCTCGGTCTCGCGGTTCGGGCTCGCGACGGAGCCCGTGTCGAGGTGGTCGCGGCCGATGGCGAGCGGCGCGTCGACCTTGCCCGTCGCGACGAGCCAGTTGAAGCGCTCGCCGGCGCGTGCGCGCTCGCCGTCCTCGAGCCAGCAGATGCGGGCGGGCAGGCCCTGGAAGTGGACCTTCTCGCGGGCCAGGCGGATCCACCGGTGCAGGTCCTCCTTGTCCGGAAAGAGCTCCAGCATCGCGTCGTCCGTGACGGCGATGTCGCGGGGGTTGCCCGAGAGCGCGGCCCAGCGGAACGGGCCCGAGCCGCGCGAGAAGAGCGGCCGGATGTAGGCCGGGACGAAGCCCGGGATGTCGAAGGCGTCCGCGCGCCCGCGCAGGTCCGCGACCTGCCCGCGCAGGTTGTTGCCGTAGTCGAACGCGACCGTGCCGCCGGCCTTCAGGGCGAGCATCGCGTCGACGTGGGCCTCCATCGCGTCGAGGACGGCCTCCTGGTAGCCGTCGGGGTCGGCGTCGCGCCAGGCCCCGGCCGTCTCGGGCGTCGCGCCGACGGGCAGGTAGCCCACGCGCAGGTCGTGCGCCGACGTCTGGTCCGTGACGACGTCGACGGCCACGCCGCGCCGCACCAGCTCCGGCAGCACCTCGGCCGCGTTGCCGACGAGCCCGACCGACAGCGCGATGCCCCGCGCCTTCGCGTCCAGAACAGCGTCGAGCGCGGCGTCGAGACTTGTCTCGATCCGGTCGCAGTAGCCCTGGTCCACGCGCCGCTGGATGCGCGTCGCATCGACGTCGATCCCGAGGAAGGCGGCGCCGTTCATGGTCGCCGCGAGCGGCTGCGCGCCGCCCATCCCGCCGAGCCCCGCCGTCACGACGAGCTGGCCCGCGAGCGTGCCGCCGAAGTGCTGGCGCGCGGCCTCGGCGAACGTCTCGAACGTCCCCTGGAGGATGCCCTGCGTGCCGATGTAGATCCACGAGCCGGCCGTCATCTGGCCGTACATCGTCAGGCCCATCGCCTCGAGGCGGCGGAACTCGGGCCACGTCGCCCACTTCGGCACGAGGTGGCTGTTGGCGATGAGCACGCGCGGGGCCTCGTCGTGCGTCCGGAACACGCCGACGGGCTTGCCGGACTGCACGAGCAGCGTCTCGTCGTTCTCGAGCCGCCTGAGCGTCGCCACGATCTGGTCGTAGGCCTCCCACGAGCGCGCGGCCTTGCCCGTCCCGCCGTAGACGACGAGGTCGTCCGGGCGCTCCGCGACCTCGGGGTCGAGGTTGTTCATCAGCATCCGGAGGGCGGCCTCCTGGTGCCAGCCCTTGCACGAGAGCGTGGCGCCGCGCGGGGCGCGGACGGGCCGGGGGCCTGAAACGACGGCGGTCTCCATCGCGGGTCGGGGCGGGTGTGCCGCAAGGTACCGGCCGCAACCCCCACCCGGCCGCCGGTGTGAGGCCATCCCGCACACACATGACGGAGGGCTGGCAGGCCCGAGCGCGTTCTTGACCGCTCATCCGCCCCCGCCCCGATGCTCACCGGACTCCTCGCCGCCCGCGGCCCCTGGCGCGGCACCACGCGCCTCTCGCTCGGCCCCGACGTCACCGACTCGCCCACGGCGGCCACGCTCGAGCCCGCCATCGGCGGACGCTTCTGGCGCCTCGCCTACACGTGGTCCCACGGCGAGCAGCCGCACGCGGGCGAACTGCTCGTCGGCTACCAGCCAGGCACGGACGTCGCGACGGTCCACTTCGCGGACACCTTCCACACCGGGCATACCGTCATGGCCTGCACCGGGACCGTGGGCGACGACGGCGTCGTGGACGCAGCCGGCACCTTCGCCGCGCCGAGCGGGCCGGACTGGGGCTGGCGCATCGCCATCGAGCCCGTCGGGCGCGAGACGCTGCGCGTGCTCATGCACGTCGTCTCGCCCGAGGGCGCGGTGTCGCCGGCCGTCGAGGCGAGCTATGCGCCGGCCTGAAAAACTGTTTGGTGAACGAGCAACAGCCCCCCCGCGGGGGGCCGACGGCGACGGCGGCGGGGGGGCGGTTCGTCACGCCTCATGCCCGTCCACAGAACCGCCCCCCGCCCGGCTGTGCCGTGCGCCCCCCGCCGGGGGGCTGTGAGTGGGTGGATCTCGCCGCCCTTCGCCGAACGCAGATGGAACGGGCATGCAAACGCCCCCGTCCGACCGTTTCTGCCGCCCGCCCGTCCCCCCGCCCGATGCGCCGTCTCTCCCTTTTCGCCCTCCTCCTCGCAGCGGCCGTGCCCGCCGCCCGCGCGCAGGGCGCCTACGACCAGTCCGTCGTCGGCCCCATCCTCAGCCGCCCC
>JBBSUZ010000068.1:0-11570 GCA_038233965.1 Rhodothermales bacterium
ACGAGTTTGGCTCGTTCGAGCATGGGGTCGGTGACAGTCCAAGGCACGGCGGTCTGGGGAGGGCCATGCGAGGATGAACGGGGCTGTCACCCTTCAAGCCGGTCTAAACTGTCACCTATCAAGCCGGTCCATACACCACAGCGGCATAACTTGCCGCTGCACATCCGACCCGGAGGTTTGGCTGTCCAGGCTGCTTAGAACTTGATGTTTTGTGATGTCGTCACGCATGGTTAGAAAGTAAAGTGTGGCCTCCGGGCGGGTGAGCGGCCCTCTGTTACCCCGCCTCGGGAGTGGGTGCCTCGTACGTCACAGAGACTCGCTCGTCGCCCTCGGCATGGCCGTAAAAGTTGATGATCGAGCCGTCGTCCATCTGCAACCTCGCCACGTGTAGCGACCAGTCGTCTCTGCCATCTGGGCCGTCCTCGTCCCAAACAATGGCGACGACCCTGCGGTCCAGGATCTTTGAGGCGAATGTTTCTCGTCTTGTCATTGTGCTCGGGGGCCGTGTAACTCGCCGCAGCAGCGGACAGCACGGCTCGGATGGTTCACGTTGGGGGGGAAGGTATTCGTGGCCGCGCCGCCGCTGAGCGGCCAATCTGTTACGCCGCCAGTCGCCGGCCGACGTCGCGGAGGGGCGCGAGGATGAGCGCCAGCCGCCGGGCCGGATGTTCAAGTTGGGTCCCGTCCGGGTCGCTAGGTCCAAACGGGGCCGTTTCTTCGGAGACGGCCCCGTTTGCTTTGTGCCCGTACGCCTCAAAATCGCCGGTTAACAGGGCCACGAGGGGGGTGTTCGGGGTGTTCAATTCACGTCCACGCGGGGCCTCGACCTCGCCGCCCCAAATTGAACATGTGAGCTCACGGCGTCCCAGGGCGTCTAGCGCGTCCCACGCGCCAGCCAGATTCCCGGCGACGGCGAGCGCGGCGTCGAGCCCGGCGGCGTCGAACGGGGGCGGCGCGGCCTGCTCGATGCGGGCGCGGGCATCGTCGCGGAGCGTGCGGGCGCGGGCGGCCACGACGGCGTAGCCCTCCCCGTCGAGATGCCCGTCTGCGACGGCCTCGGCGGCACGGGCAAGGCGCGTCTCGGCGCGCTCGACGTCGCGGCGCGCGGCATCGGCGGCGGCGGTGGCCGTCAGAGAGTCCTCGCTGAACGCCTCCTGCACGACGGCCGCGATGAGGGCCACGTACTCGGGCGTCGGGGTGAGGCGCGCGAGGACGTCGCGGACGGCCGTGTGCAGGACCGTGGCGGGGATGCGGTAGGCACCGGCGCCGAGCGTGTGGTAGTACCAGACGCGGTTTCCGTTCGCTCCGCGCGGTCCGGAGCCGGTCAGGACGCGACCGCCGTGCGCGTGCCCGGCCGGCGAACGCACGATGCCTCTCAGTGGCAGCTCGTCGGGCAGCTTGACGTTCCACCCGCGCACGGGCTTCGCGGTCAGCCGCGCCTGGACGGCGGCCCACAGGGCGGCGGGGACGATCCGGTCGTGGCGGCCCGGCACCCACTCGGCCGGGCGCCCGTCCGCGGCGGGGACGTGGACCTCTCCGGCGTAGACGCGGTTGGTCAGCCGCTCGAGCCACCGGCCCTTGCTCGCGACGTAGCGCCCGACGAGCCGGTTGAGAAGCTGCCTCGATGCGTCCACGGGGAGCGACGCGTCGGCCGCGAGGGTGAACGCGGCGACGACGTGCGCGGCCGTCGCGGGGTCGGGCTCGATGCCGACGCGCTTGCCGCCCGCGTGGACGCTCCGGTAGCCGACCGGCGGGTGGTGGATGAACACGCCGTCGCGGAGCCGGGAGACCATGCCCCGGCGCGTCGATGCGGCCCGGCGGTCGTTGTCGACCTCCCCGTCTGCGAGGTAGAGGCCCAGCAGGATCTTCTGCTCGGGGACGGTCCAGTCGATGGGCTGCTCGATGGCCTGCACCTCGACGCCCGACGCGCGGAGCGTCTTGATCGTCGTCTGCGCGGCCACGACGTCGCGGCTGAACCTTTTGTAGTCCTTCACGATCACGAGGTCCGGGCCGCCGCGCCGGGCCGGGTGGGCGCGGAGGTAGGCCGCGAGCTCGCACCAGCCCGGCCGGCGGTCGAAGCTCTCCGTGAGGCCGTCGCCGACGCGGGCGCTGCGGCCGTCGTCCTCGAACGTGGCGACGATCTCGACATCCCGGCTGCGTGCCCACGCCCGCGCGAGGGCGGCCTGGTCGCCGATGGACGTGTTGCCGACCTGCCGCTCGGACGACACTCGGAGGTAGGCGACGGCGCGGCGCATGCGGACGGACGGTGGGGGCGGGGAGAGGTTACGCCGCGCGGCCGAGAACGACGAGCCGGAGCGGCGTGTGGGCCGTGTCCGGCCCACGCTCGGTCTCGGCGGGCGGGGGGGGCCGCCGGAGGGCCTGTGCGAGCGCCTGAGCGGCGCCCAGCAGCGCGGCGGCCTCGGCGTCGGTGTAGACGTGCCCGGTCCCGCGCTCGCGCGAGACGGCCGTCAGCAGGGCACGGGCGGCGGCGGTCGTCATCCCAGCGTGTCCACGCACCGCTGCACGAGGAGCTGCTCGATGCCGGAGTAGTTGCTTCCGCCGATGAGCCGCACGCGGTCTCCCTTCGTGCCGACGAGCTTGTAATCGGGCGCGTAGCCTGTACCGACGAGAAGCTCGGGAACGTCGAGCATGCGGAAATAGAGATCCTCAATCGACTCCGCCGGCGAGCCGTCGACGAGCGCGTGACGCTCCTTGGTCGTGACGGTGCCGAGCGGGTCGGCGACGTGCGCGGCTTGGTCCGTCCCGTAGTAGCTCACGACGAACGGCTCGCGCGTCAACACGCCTGTCTGGATCGCCGTCGCGCAGGCCGTGCCCATCGGCGCGTCGAAGCTGTCAAGCGAGCGCGTCCCGCGAAGGGTGACCTGTGCGCCCGTCACGAGGCCGTGATGCGTTCCGCCAGCCGTTACCGCGCCCATCGGCGCCACGTCCGCGGGTTCTGCCCGGCCGTTCGTGCGGCACGCTGTGAGCAGCCCGAGCGTCGTGCCGGTCGTGACCGTGTGCATGCCTTCGTGGAGGCCCCGAAGCGTTCCGTTCGTCCGGTTGGCGTAGACGAACTGCGAGCCCGCCCGCGTCATGACAGCGTGCTCGCGCAGGCCGACGCGCTCCAACCCGTAGTTGATGCGGGCGATAGTGTTCGGGACGAGCGGTTTCAGGCCGTGCGCCTCGCGGTCTCCGATCCGGATGCCGCGGCGCGTCCAGTCGATCGCCGTCGCGGCCGGGTAGTACCACGGCTCGACGACGGTCGCGCAGTGGGGGCAGCGGTAGACGTACTGCCGGCGATACTTGCCGAACGCGCGGCCATTCTTCCACGCCTGGACCGCACGGACCTCGCCGGCGCATCCGTGACAGGGTGCGAGCGGGCAGATTCGCAGGTTCGGCGCCGGGTTGCCCTTTCGCCAGAACACGACGTAGATCCGGTCCCGGCTCTGCGGCATCGAGAACGACACGCGATCGTCCGTCAGCCCGTGGACGAACATGCCGTTGACGTAGACGCGCGCATGGTCGTAGCCCATGCGGTCCCATTCGCGAAGCCACGCCTCGAACTCGGGCCAGTAATGGATCTCGACGACGTTCTCGACGATGACGAAGTCGTGCCGGTGGACGCTCGCCCAGTGGACCGGCGTCCACATCGTGGCGCGGCTGCGGAGCGTGTCGGGCGAGAGGTCGCAGCGGTCAGCCTCGAAGATCTCGCCTTGCTGAATGCCCTTTCGCTTCATGCCGGCGCCGGGGCCGTGCTTGCGGCATTCGGGCGAGGCGAGCAGCATCACCGACCGCTCGAAGCACGCCGGGTGGATGTCGAGCAGGTCGCAGCGGATCGGGTTGGCCGTCGGATGGTTGGCCTCCATCGTGTCGACGGCGCGCTCCCAGTGGTTGATCGCGCGATGCACTTCGACGCCGGGGACGGCGGCGGCCCCGGTCGTGGAGCCGCCGGCCCCGCAGTAGAGGTCGGTGATCGTGAACGCGGTCGTGCTCATGCCGTCTCGGGAGCGATGCCCTCGGCGGCGACGGCCGTCAGCGTGTCGTGGACGGCCTGCATGGCGTCCAGCTCGCGCCGGGCCTGCGCCGGCTGCATCTGCCCGGCGTTGACGCGCTTCTTGTAGACGTTCCGCCGGAGGGCGATCTCGCGGCGGACGCAGGCGATCTGATCGGAAATGGAGACGCTCATCGGGCTCACCAGTAGGTCACGACGCCCGCGAACGGGAGGCCGTGCGTGTCTCGAATCCAGCCGACGAGCTCGTCCGCGCTCGCGAACCCGTCGGCCTGGGCGAAGGTGTCGCCGGTGCCGACGACGAGCGGGAACAGGCCGTCGCCCCACTCGGGACGTTCCAGCCAGATCGTGCCGTCGTCCTCGACCTTGACGTCGCGGACGTCCGTGATCTCGTGGCGACCGAGGCAGCGGGCGGCGGGCGTCCGGAGGCCCGTGAACAGGCGCGCCGTCTGCCCGACGCGCGGCCGGGCCTTGCGCGGCGCGCGGACCGTCTGCCGCTTCGCGCCCGACTCGACGGCCGGGGCGAAGCGGGCCTGGAAGTTGAACTGCGGCATCAGGTCCCGACGCGCTCGAAGCGCGCCACGTCGATCGCGTTGCCGGCCATGAACGTGAACGTCCGCGTGACCTCGCCGAGGCGGCCGTCGCGGTTGAACCGCTGCATGACGATCTCGGCGTAGCGCGGCACGTTGAGCACGCCGTACGTCGTGGCGGGCGCGGTCGAGAGGGCGGTGACCGTCCACTCGGAGGCGTCAGCGATGAGCCGGAGGCGCTCCCCGACCTGGAAGGGCGAGTGGAGTGCGATGAAGGCGTGGATGAGAACGGCGTTGGCAGCGCGGTACGATCCGCGCAGCCGACCGATGTCCTGGTCCATGTCGTCGCCCTCGCGACGGAGGACGCGGGCCATGTCGAGCAGCTCGTCGCCGGTCTTGCCGGCGAGCATATCGGTCGTGAGGGTGGGAGCTTCGCGGAGGGTCATGACGGGTCCCACGTGACGAGGTGGCCGACGAACGGCAGCCGGCCCTGGAGCGCCTCGAGCAGCGCCTCCCGGTCCGCGTGCCCGAGCGACGCCGCGAACGTGTCGGCCTCGGCGTCGGTGAGCTGGCGGATCGACGCGGCGTCGCCGGCGTCGCTCAGGATGACGCTGCCGGCCGCGCTCACGCCGACCTCGCGGACGCGCACGATGCCGAACGAGCCGAGCTTCTTGGAGCCGGTGCCGACGCCGGCGCGGACGTGGGCGGTGCGCCCGACGCGCGGCGCGGTGGCCGTGGTGCCGTCGGCGTGGACGGCGGACTGGATGACCTGGCGGACGGTGCCGTCGGTGACGGCGGCGGCGAGGTCCGGGGAGACGGAGTAGGTGGGCATGGGTTAGAGCGTGTAGAGGATGAGGGCGATGAGGCCCGTTAGGATGGAGCCGAAGACGCCGCCGAAGCGGACGCCCTCGCGGAAGGCCCGGCTTTCGGCCTCGTCGATGAAAGAGACCGGCGGGCGGCCGTCGGGGTGGAAATCGGGACGGGGCATGGTCAGCGGGGGATGGAGGTGAGGGCGTCGCGGAGCTCGCGCGCGTCGTCGGTGGCGAGCCGGTGGAGGCGGTGCGAGGGGTCGAGGGAGAGCGCGCCGCGGAGGTAGGCCACGAGCAGGGCCGGGTTCTCGACCGTCGTGCCGGCGCGAAGCGGGAGGCCCTCGGGGACGTCCTCGGTCCGGAGGGCCGCGATCCACGCCACGGCGTCGAAGGCGTCAGGCACGGGCGGCACCGGATGAGGCCGCAGCGATCGCGGTCTCGACTGCCTCGACCTGTACCTCCACCGCTTTGAACATCTCGACGTAGTGGTCGCGGTGTTCGGCGAAGTGCTCGATGACAACGCCGAGCGCGCCGGGCTCGCAGAGCGAGACGAGCGCCGACATCTGTGCCGAGATGACCTTGGCGGCCTCGCGGGACGTGAGGACGCGAGCGGGGCGCGGGTCAATCACGGGCGGCACCTGCGGCGTCCTCCGCAGTCTCGCGGGCGACGTCCTCGGCCTCGCCCTCGGCGATGCTCGCGGAGGCGTGCCAGCCGGCGTTGAAGCGGTCATGGGCGAGCGTGCCGAACTCGTACGGGTTGAAGGTTCGCGGACGGCCCAGGCGGTGCGAGTCCGCGCCGACGGCGAACGGGACGAGCGCGCCGTACGTGGCGTCGGGACGGGACGGGGGCAGGGCGATTTCCATTGGATCGGGAGGGTGTGAGGAACGGGGGGATCAGGACTGGAGGGCCTCGCGAGCGAGGCGGAGCAGCGGCAGGACGGCCGTGCGGAGGCGGTTCTCGAGGCGGTAGCCGACGGCGGCCCCGGCGATCGCGTCCTCGATGAGCCGCTCGGCGTCGGCGAGGTGGCGGGCGGCCTCGCCGGGCTCCGCGGGCGCGGCCTGGCGCTCGGCCTGTGCGATCGGCAGGCCGTCCGGCGTGTAGAGCGGGACCCACGACGTCGGCGCGCGCGAGACCGTCTCGGCGAGGCCCGTCCGCGCGAGGGCGCAGAGGTAGGACTTGGCCGTGTCCGGCGTGACGCCGGCGTCGGCCGCGAACTCGTCCGCCCGGATGCCCGTCTGAGCGGCGTCGTGGAGGCGGGTGAGCCGGACGAGGCCCGACCACTCGGCCGTGGTGAGGGTGCGGCGGCTCATCGGGCGGGACCGACGTGCGCAGCCCTCCAGCCGGCGGTGACGGTGTAGACGGCCGCGAGCGACGTCCGGTCGGTCCGCGTGATCGCGAGGTGCGCGGACCCGAGCCTGGCGATGCGCGTCGGGTTGCGGAGCGCGCGGAGGGCGGCGTCCAGCGGGCCGGGCGAGATGCCGGTCTGCATCTGGATCTCGGCCATCGTGAGGCCGTCGCCGGCGGCACCGCCGGGCGCGGCGTAGAGCGCGGCCAGGACGGCGCGGTCGTGGAGGTCGAGGCGGGTCCAGTCGCGGACGCCGCGGCGAATGCGCGGGACGACGTTGCGGAGCCGGGGGCGGACTGCGGGGGCAGTGTCGGGCATGGCTACTCGGCGGCCGGAGGGCCGGGCGAGGGGCCGTTGGCGGCCCCGTGGGTGGTGACGACGTAGTAGGCGACGCCGGCGCCGAGCAGCAGCCCGATCATGACGTTGAGAGCCCACGGGAGACCGAGCGGGAGCACGGCCCCGTTCAGCAGATCGAGCGCGACGACGAGGGCCGCGAGAAGCAGGAAAGGGCGCGACATTGGGCTACAGTGGTGGGTTAGAACTTGTCCGGCTCGCCGGCCGGAGACATGGCCGGCTCCTCACCCTCCGGCTGCTCGCGCGGCGGGGTGTAGATCCACTTCTTGTTCTGGAGGATGCAGAGCCCGTCCTCGTCGCGAAGCCGGCCCAACTGGCGCCGCACGCCGCCCTCGGACGAGGCGTCGATTTCCTGCATGACGTCGCGCGTCGTGAGCCCGGTGGGCTCCTTTTTCAGAGCCGCCACGATGAGCTTCTTCTGTGCGCTCAGGTGGATTTCTGCCGCGTCGCCGAGGATCTGCCACAGGCCGGCGCTGTCGCGCTCCATCGCCTGCTCGGTCGCCTCGAACTCGCGCGGCTGCACGGCGAGCACCGGACCCCGCGTCGTGTTCATGATGACGGCCCCGTTCTCGACGCCGCCCAGCAGGCCCGTCGTGCCCGACAGGAGGTCCATCGGCGTGTCCGCGCTCTCGCTGGACCGCTTCGACGTGTGGTGGATGATGAAGCACGAGACACCGTAGCGCGTGATCATCTTCGAGATCTCGGACGTCGCCGCATAGTCCTCGTCGTAGGGGCTCATCTTCGCGTCCGGCGGCTTCCGGAAGTGCCCGAGCGTGTCCACGACGACGATCCGCGCGTCCTCGTTGGCCTCGAGCCACTCGCCGATCTTCTCGACGCCCTCCGTCCCGCGCTCCCACTCGCGCACGAACGACAGCCCCGGCGCGGCGACGTGCCCGTTCGGGCCGACGAGCATCGACCTGACGCGCTGCTGGTACCCGCCGAGCCCGCCCGGATCGAGGCCGATGTAGAGGCCGGTTCCAGGCTCACCGAGCACGTCGTAGGCCCCGAAGGCCCGCGTGCCGGCGCACAGCGCGATGGCGGCCTGGAGCGCGAAAAAGCTCTTGCCGGACTTCGGCTTGCCGGCGATGATCGTCGTCCCCTCCGGGATGATGCGGTCGATGAGCCAGTTCGGCGGCGCGATCTGCATCTCGAGCAGGTCCGCCGCGGTGAACATCTTGGGCGATCCGCCCGCGTTGGCGAGCGCGACCGCGGCCGTCGAGGCGCGCGAGACCGTGGCGATCGCCGCGTCGACGGTCGCCTCGAACTCGGGAAACGGCAGCTCGGCGAGGTTGTAGTCGCCGCCGAGCAGGACCTCACGGATTTCCACCGGGTGGACGCCGAGCGCGCGGGCCTCGGCCGCGGCACGCTCCACGTTGAGCGTGCGCCGGCGCCGGGCCGGCATGATCCACACGGACGGGTCGAGGTTCGACGACGCGAACAGCTTCGCCCCGTCCTCGGGATCGACCGGGCGGAGGGCGGGCTTCGGGAACAGCGCGTCGAGGGGGTTGGGTGCGCTGCTCATGCTGCCTGCCGGCTGGGCCGGCGGCTGCGTGCGGTCCGGGAGTCCCCGCCGCGCTGGGCGAGCACGTCGGCGCACGTCGTGAGGACGTCGGGCGAGAACACGCCGTAGAGATTGTTCTGAACCGTCTTCGCCGGGACGCCGCGGCGCGCTTCGACGGCCGCACAGAAGCTCTGCACCGTGCCGTAGAGAACCTGGGCGGCCTCGCGGATGCGAGAGGCGAGCAGGGCGCGGAGGGCGCGTTCCTGAACGTGCGCGTCGTCGAGGGCGAGGGCGCCAGCGCGGGCGTCCTGCTGCGCGACTTCGACCGCGCGGAGGGCGGCAGCGGCGCGCTCGGTGAGGGGAAGGTGGATCGGAGGAGGCATCGTGGGGGGCGGCGTGTATCCTTTGGCTTACCCGCGCGTAGCGGGTGCCGCCGCAAGCATACACGCAGAACTGCGCCCCATGCAACCTAAACCCGCAACACAGACCGCAGAATTTGCCGCCGAAGTGCGAAGGCTGCGTAAACAGGCCCGGCTGAGTCAGAAAGAGGCTTCTGTGGCCCTGAGTGCTGGCGATCTGTCCGTTTCGGAGCGTGCCCTGTCGGATTACGAGAGGGACACCGGCCTACCACCTCATCGAAAGCGAGCGGCGATCCTCCGCAGACTTCGCACTCTTGCGGGAGAGGATGCGCCTTCCGAGCGCGGGCTGGCGGATCATAAACCGCTTCGCTCGGTCCCTCCCGGCGGCTTTCTCGTGGCAGCGGAGGACGTGCCCCCGACGCCCGGGACGGTATCCCTCCCGGACCGCGGCGTCGAGCTGGCCGGCGCGCGGATCGTCACAGAGAGCCACGACGAGGCCGGGCTCCAGTGGGCCGTCGAGGTCCGTTTCTGGGCCCGTGCCGAGCCCCGCCCCCTCGGGACGACCACGCGGGCGGAGACCATTTCCACGCCAGACGAGCATCTCGGCGACGTCCCTCCCTCCTCCGACCTCGACGATGACCGTACCTGACATCCCGCCTGCCTTCGGCGCACTTCTCGCCGCGATCGATGGTCGCGACGCCAGCGACCGAGCGGTTCAGCTCGTCGTGACCGAGCGCCACGTCCTCCTTCTCTACGCTGATCGTCGCAACATTCCATTCAACCATGCACTGGAAGGGTTCGCGCCCCTGCGGTCCCTCACCGTGGCCCGGCTGACCGCTGCAGAAACGGGGTGGTTCGGGAAGGTCACCGCCCTCACGGTCTCCGTCTGGGTCGGCCGCGAGGCGTTTCGCGTGACGGCGAAGGCGGACGAGGCCCGAGACTTCATCAGCGTCTTGGCCTCCAGGCTCTGAGCTCCCCACGCCCCGGTCCACGCGCCGCCGGCCGCCTTCGGGTAGCCGGCGGCGTCTGCGTTCGAGCGCGCGACAGAAAACGCGACACGCGACAAAGCGCGACAACGGCTTGTCGCGCTTTTTTCGGCCCGTACGGTACCGCCAAGGCCGATTATGGCAGAGCGCGACAAACGCGACAACCTACGCCCCCCCCCCGGCTTGGATGGAGGGGTGTGGATCGTGTCGCGTTTGTCGCGCTTGCCCATTATCGCCGTTTCCGACCCTGTGAGGGTGGATAATTGCGCGACAAGCTGTTGTCGCGCTCTGTCGCGTTTGTCGCACCGCAAGGGGGGGGGGGTCTCTTTTTGTCTCTCTTGTCTCTTTCAGAAGAGAGGGATAGAAATACAGCCCCCTGCCCCCGTCAGCCGCGTTTTTAGCGCGACAAACCGTTTGTCGCGCTCTGTCGCGTTTGTCGCGCCTGTCGCGCGGCTGCACGCCCCCCCTCCAGTTCGTCCTCGAAAGTCGCGCGACATGACGAAAACCGCCTTTCCGGATACAGAAAAGCCATATTCTGGCCCTCGCCACCCTCCCAGCGCTCGCGTGCCTGTCTACCTGCTCCTCACCGAGCCCCCGCCCCACCGCCCGCGCCGTCCGCTCGCTGCCGTCTTCACGCACGCCGACACCCCCGAGGCGGCGCTGCTCAGCCCTGTCGCACGGGGAGCCGTCGCCGTCCTCGCCGTCCAGGCCGAGCCCGGCATCCCCCTCGACCAGCTCATCGGCCACGCCCTCAGTGATGAGGACCTGTTCCGCGTCGGGGCGACGGTGGAGGCACCGCGGTGCCCGTTCTGCGGCGGAAGGGCCCGTCTGCGCCGGCCCGACGGCGAGTTCGGCCCGGATGGGGAGTGGGACGACACGCCCGGAGGACCGGGCTACCACGTCCGCTGCTGGAATTGCGATGCCGACGGGCCGCCCGGCTGGTCGGCTGCCGACGCCCTCGCATCGTGGGCCGCTCGCCCGTGAGGCTCAGTTCGGGCCGCGCGAGCGCCTCAGCAGGCGCTCGGCCGCCGGCAGGACGACCCGCGTGACCTCGGACCGGGGCAGCCCGAACTGGTCCGCCGCCTCCGCCAGCCCGACCTGCATCTCGCGGTGCCACGCCATGAGGTCGCCGAAGTTGTAGGCCGCCGCCGCACGCAGGAAACGGCGCTCGCGCTGCGTCCCCCAGCGGCGGTCGATCTCGCGGAGAGCAGCGGCGAGCTCGGCAGACCGCTCGGGTGTCGGTCGGTCGGCGTCGGGAACGGTCAGCACGTCGTGGCGGGGCAGAGCGGCGGGCCGGCGAAAGACGCGCGGGCCGTGTGACACTCTCCGCGTCACCGGCCTAAAAAAGCGTGCAGGTGAGCTCAGAGGTTTTATCCTGCGTCCTCCCACTCTCTTGCCCCGCCCGATGCGCCGCTTCACCGCCCTGGCCGTTCTCTCCATGCTGGTTTGCGCCGGCTCTGCCGATGCCCAGTCCCTCCGCCCCTACATCACGGGGCTGACCATCGAAAGCGCTCCGTTCACGAACGAGCGCGGCACCTCGTGGGACGCCTTTAGCGCCCCGGACTTTTACCCGGTGCTCGTCGATCGAGGCGGCGTCACGATCGTGAATGGGCAAACGCTCCAGGACGTCGTTCCAGGCCGGCTTCCGCTCCGGTGGAGCTTCGGCCGCGGAATCG